>NZ_LSRW01000042.1:0-39375 GCF_003104955.1 Steroidobacter cummioxidans
CGTCACCGTGTTGCCGATGGTGCTCAGAGGCAACTCATCCAGATAGATGGTGGTGGTGGTCTGCAAACCCGCGCCCCAACCGTTGGTTGAAATGCCGCGAGCAGTGAGGCGAACGTTTGTTATCACTCGCCACGTTTCAGCACGCGCCCGGTGTCTCGCGCGCGATGCCCTTCGAAAAAGCCGAACGATTACCTTTTCTGCGTCAGCTCGGTTTGTGACAACACCGAAATACTGAGCGGCACATCCTGCAGTCGTTCGCTACGGCGGGTCGCTGTGACGACGATCTCTTCGACCGCCATCGACTCTCGAGCGTTGGCTGCAGTTGATGAGTTCTGCGCGCCGACCGGAGTCGCTGCCGCCACCAGCGCGACAAGTGCCGCCGCTCTCTTGTCCAGATCCAGACGATTCATCCTATCCCCCTATTGGCCTGTGCCGCTTTTTTCGTGCCGCTGTTCGGGCATCGGGCGAGGCGTTCGCTTCGCCGTATCTTAGAATTAACATTGACTGACTCGGCAGTCAATATTAAGGTCGACCCCATGAGCTCACTATTGCTGTCCCGTCGTGACGTCGACTTTTTGTTGTTTGATTGGCTGGACGTGACGCGCCTGACCGAGCGCCCCGTGTTCGCCGATCATTCCCGGCAAACATTCGACGCCGCGCTCGATACTTATTCGCAGATTGCGCACGCCGAGTTCGCGCCACATAACAAGAAAGTGGATCGGGAGCCGCCAAAACTGGTCGGCGACACAGTGGTGTCGGCACCGGAACAGCGCTCGGCATTGCAGGCATTTGCCGCTGCCGGCCTGCTGGCCGCATGCCAGGAAGAAACATTTGGTGGCATGCGCCTGCCTTATGTCGTGGAGCGCGCGGGTCTCGCATTCGTTCTCGCGGCCTGCCCCACTACGGCCGCCTATGCTTTCCTTACGATCGCCAATGCCAATCTGCTGCTGACGCATGGGACGGCATCACAGAAATGGCGCTTGGTGCGCCCGATGCTCGACGGTAGATGGACCGGCACGATGTGCCTCTCGGAGCCGCATGCGGGCTCATCGCTCGCCGACATCACCTCCCGCGCGGAGCGTCAGTCGGATGGCAGTTACCGACTGACAGGAAACAAGATGTGGATCTCGGGCGGCGATCACGACCTCGCCGACAACATCGTTCATCTGGTGCTCGCCAAAGTGCCTGACGAGCGCGGCGCCCTGCGCCCCGGCGTCGCTGGGATCTCTTTGTTTGCTGTTCCCAAGTACTTGCCCGGCATAGACAACCAGCTCGGCGAGCGCAACGACGTCGTGGTCGCCGGCCTGAATCACAAGATGGGCTATCGCGGCACATCCAACTGCCTGTTGAACTTTGGCGAAGGACGCCATCGCCCCGGTGGCCGGGCGGGAGCCGTCGGCGAGCTCATCGGCGAGGAAGGCCGCGGGCTCGCCTATATGTTCCATATGATGAATGAAGCCCGCATCACCGTCGGCCTCGGTGCAGCCGCGATCGGATATACGGGCTATCTGCACTCGGTCGACTACGCCCGCAGTCGCCGTCAAGGCCGCTTACCGACACAACGGAATCCGGAAACGACGCCGGTGCGCCTCATCGATCATGCCGACGTACGCAGAATGCTGCTCGCGCAGAAAGCCTATGTGGAAGGCGCTCTCGCACTCGTGCTGTTCTCTGCCCTGCTCGTCGACGAGACGAATACTGCGTCTGCCGAAGAGGCTCAGCGCGCTCGACAGCTCCTCGACTTGCTCACGCCGGTGTCCAAGAGCTGGCCGTCCAAATGGGGCCTGGCGGCGAACGATCTCGCCATCCAGGTGCACGGCGGGTACGGCTACACGCAGGATTTCAACGTCGAACAGTTCTATCGCGACAACCGCCTCAATCCGATCCACGAAGGAACCTTCGGCATTCAGGCCATCGACCTGCTCGGTCGCAAAGTCAGCAGTGCCGATGGCGCCGCGCTCGCCGCTCTCACGGCGAGGATCGAACGCACCGTCGAGCGTGCCGCGTCTGCTCCCGAACTGGCTGAGCAAGCCATTGCACTACGCGATGCCTGGTCGCGCGTGCTCGCGACTACGACGCACCTTAGAAACGTTCCGGACGCAACGCTGCGACTTGCGAATGCCTCGTGCTACCTCGATGCATTTGGCCACGTCGTTGTCGCGTGGCTGTGGCTCGATCAAGCAGTGATTGCCATACGCGGTATTGAAGGACAGCAAGCTGCGTTCTATCGCGGGAAACTGGCTGCCTGCCGGTATTTCTATAAATGGGAGCTGCCGCGCATCGATCGCTGGCTCGGACTGCTGGACTCGCTGGATCGTACGACGCTCGATATGGCCGACGAATGGTTCGACTGAGCGTCATTTGAGTCGCTCCACCTGCAAAGTCACCCGGTATTCCCCGGGTGAGATCTCGCGCGTCGAGATTCGCTCGGGCTGAACCTGCACGACAGCCACGCGCAACTCGCCGATCGTTGCGCCCTCACCCGCCGTGATCTCGTGTTGTTCGGCTTCGCCAGCGTTGCCCCGAATCGACAGTTGCACTTTGACCTGACCGGCCCAAACGCAAGTCACATCGCTCGGACAGCGCGAATCCTCGCTGACTCGTACGAACTGCACATCGAGCTGCGGCGGACCGAATACAACTCGCTCTCCCGGCGCCAGCAGAACCTCTTGATCGAGCGCCGCTTGGCGAGGCGCAGGATCGCCCGTGGATCGACACCCGACGAGGGCCACGGCCAGCAGCAGCGCAACGAGATAGTGATGACGTGTCATATGGTGAGGATAACAGCGCGGGCCCGGCAGGACCCGCGCTGCTCTTGCTAGAAACAACGCTTCACTGTTGCGTTATCCGCACATCATCGATACCTGCTTCGACCAGGCTAGCTGTGCCCAAGTCCGCAGCTTCGATCAACAGGCGTACGGTCTGGCCGGCAAAGGCGTTCAGACTGGCCGTCGCGGTGGACCACGCGCCATCGACATTGGTCGCCGATCCCAACCGCTGGAACACGACACTGGTCGTCGCCCCCACCACGCTCACTCGCAGAAAATAATCGGCAATTTGGTTCGCGTTTGCTGCCATGGGCGAGATACTGACTGAACGTCAGGGTCAGCGTGCCCGTGGCAGGCAACGTGATAGCTGGTGAACGAATCGAAGTGACGCCGCCGTCGACATCGTTCTCACCCGCGCTCGCACCCGCGAGGCGACCGGTGACCAGAACGTTCGTACCGCTGGTCGTAGTGCCGAGTTGTTTCGGGCCGCTGGAATTGGTCGCTTGCGGAACGCCCCGTTCCCAGGCTCCGGAGACGGCAGTATCCGTGCCGTTCGGATTCGTTTGCCACCCCAGGTTGGTCTCGAAGGTATCCTCGAATACGACCGTGCCGCCGCCGCCCTGGCAAGAGGCCGGGACGGAGAAGCCATTTGTCGGGGTGGTGCTGGAAGCGCCGCCGCTGACTGCGTTCGAGCCTAGTCCGAACCCTGCGAAGGCTTCCCACATACGACAGACATCTTCGCCGCCGTGGTTGTCCATTGCGGCCTGGATGATGCCATCTCGGATCTGAGTAAAGGTCGGATTGCACGCCGTGTTCTTCAGGCCCTCGTTGACGTACAGCATCATGCGCTGATTGCCTGCGCTACCGGATGCGTTGTAGAGATTTGTGCTGAAGCCCCATTGATCGACGAGCTTCCAGTACACCTCCCAGGCTGCCTGCGCCCACACCGAACCGACGCCGTGTGGAATCGCCATGCCGTTGATGCTCGCGTAGGTCCACGTGTTGACGGCTGGATCCGTGCTGTAACGCTGAGTGCGAATGCCTGCGCCACTGGTCGCCTGACCTAACGCATAGGTCCCCATGCCGCGCGGAGTTGCGCCTGTATCGCTGGCTCTCGCCGTGTATGCGAGCGCCCACCAGTCCGACAGCCCCTCACCGGCTTGCTGACGATTCGTGAGGCAATTGACATTCGACGGCCCGCCGATGAGCCGATTGGAAATGCCGTGGCCGTACTCATGCACGACGATGCCCGCATCCAGATCGCCATCGCGATCCGGATTCGGACTGGTCCAGATATACATTTGCATGCGGGGCCGTGAGCCGTCGGCCGGCGTGGAGAAATTGGCGTTGTTGGTACCCCCGCCGTCCTGAGCTTCGGCGCGGACCGAGTCGTTGCCCAAGCCGCCGCGGCCATAGTTGTTGACCTGGAAGTTGCCGGCCGCCTCGTCGAACCCATACTGATACTGAACGTCGTGAATGATGTTGTTCCAGTAGAACAGGTTGGTGACGGCGCTCGGACGATACGTGCTCGGCGCGCCCGCGAGATTGATCGCGAAGTCGAAATTGAGCGCCGCCCCGCCGCTCGGGCTGGAGCCTGCGTCGGGCGAATTGTTGTTGTCCGTGTCGGTGTAGGCCTCGACGTTGTTGCCTTGGGTCGTGGTGAACTCAGCGCCCGCGACGCCATTCGTGTCGTGCCATCCAAAAGGCGACGCCAGGCTGTTGGCCGGATTCACCGCGAGTGAGCGCCCATCGGACGGCGGCAGTGGGCTCGTGTGCGTCGGGCTCTCCACCGGCTGCGCATAGACTCGATATTGATCCGCGACTGTCTCATCGAAGCGCGTCCACACCTGCCCCGTCTCGGCGTCGACCGTGAAATCCCAGGCGTGCTGCTCATCGAGCGTATGGATCTGGAAATTCCAGACCAGACGCGCTTCGCCCCGTCGGATCGGCAACAGCATCAGACGCCCGTCGATCGGTGCGAGCGACAGCCCTTCGTGACTCATCCGAGTATGCTGCTGCGGCCCTGGCGTCGATTGCAGCGTCCGCACTTGCGTTGGCACTGCGATGCCCGAGAACTTCGCTGCCGCGCTCACTGCCGCAGCCAATGACATACCTGGCTTCAGTGCACGCACCGACTGCGCCAATCCGGGAAGGAACGAATTGTTCACACTGATGATGCGACCGTTCCGATTCACATTGACCTGCAGTTGGGCGTTGTACACCGGGATGCTGGCGTGACGCTGCTGCAGATAAATGTGAGTGGCACCGGTCACTCGGGAGTAAACCACGTCCGATACCACATACCCCTGCAGGTCGGACGGCTCGAGCCCGAGCGCAGCGACGTTGCTGCGAATGAATGCCATGGCCAGATCCATGGGCCGGCCCTGCGCCGCGCCCGTGAGATAGCCGCGCTGACTGGATAGCGAGCTCACTGCTCCGGTGGTTTCGTTGGATTCCACGGTGAGCTCTTCCACATTGGCGATCAACCCCTGAATCGCGCGAGGCTGAATGGCCGCCGCCGATCGTGCAGCGGTGAACTCTCGGTTGAGATCGTGCCTGGCATCGAAATGACGCTCGGCATCCTGCGTCGGAGCAATTTCCTGGGCGCCTGCCAGCGCGCTCCACCACAGGCCGCAGGCAAATGAAATGGACGCAACTGTGAATCCTCGGCATCGGTTCATGATGCAACTCCTTCCTTGAGTAACTGAGGAATGTAGGTCGATTGCGATTCAGCGATAAGCGCGATGTCCTGTCAACGGCGCAGCCCGCTGCCCGCATAGAGTCGCGGCGTGCTGCAAAGTGACAGAGATGGCTTGGTCACAAGATGTTAGATCGCGTGTCTTGCACCTCCCGATGTCACACCTTCCATTTGTCGACAAGCGGCGTCAGCCGGCGCTCGTAAGGCGCCCACTTGGGGATATCACGAATCTGAACACTGCTGCGCACCTGCACGGCGCTTGCGGTGACGACACCACGACGACGCGAGCCGAGCTCCAGCATCGCTGGATCGAACGGCAGGCCGCAGAATTCCGTCACTCGCCGCAGTTGCAATTCAGGGTTGGCGAGCAGCTGCGCATACTCAACGTCCAGAATCCGCCCAGCAAAACGCGCATGCCAATGCTTCATCAGCCCCGCATACCATTCGTAATAGTCCGCGAGTTCGCCAAGGTCATAGCTGAATGGGTTCGCGTCGGAAAACAGCTCGCGCAGATTGGAGAAGCACGTCTCCACCGGATCGCGAACCATGTGCAGAATCTTCGCCTGCGGTAGCGCATGCGCGATGAAACCGATGTTGAGGAAATTGGAAGGCAGCTTATCGGTGAAGTAGCGCGAGCCTCCCAGCCGCCATCGGATGCCGTCGAGATATCGCATGCCTGCGACGCTGAGGTCGGCGCTGCGCGCTCGCGCCACGAGCGTCGCATCGATCACTCCCTTGCAGTGATGATCGGTCGTATGACGCATCGCACTGGTGAAGTCATACAGCTCGCCCAGCGCAGCAACCGCCGGATGCCCCGCGAGCATCTGCTCCAGCAATGTCGTGCCGGATCGGTGCATGCCGACGATGAAGATCGGGATCAGACCTGTCTCCGCCGTGGTCGCACTGGCCGCTTCGAAGATCGACAGATCATCGAACAGTCGTTTCATTCTGCCCGCGTCATAGTTCAACCGCGATCGTCTTGCGCGACAGCCTTGCATCAAGGCCAGCCATGCCTCGTCGTATCGCTGCAGATCATCGAGCTCCTTGTGAAGAGCGAACGACAGCGCCGCGATATCCTCCGCGGAGCGACCCGGGCGCGTCAGCTCTCGTCTGATCACATCCACATGGTTGCGCTCTACGGTCTGGCGCCGAAGACCCGCGCGCAGCCAGTAGCCCTGCGCGATCTCGGGAGCCCTGCGAATAGCGCGCTCCACATCTTGTTCGGCGTCGTCGAAGCGACCCAGGTAGGTGAGGATCTGCGTGCGTGCGAGCAGCGTCGTCGGATAGTCCGGGTCCGCCCGACGCGCCTCATCCAGATACGCAATGGCGCGCTCCGGCAGATTGAGATAGCTCAGCTGCGCACCGGCCGCGATCAGCAGAGGAATGGACATTCTGGTGAGCGGCCCTGCCCGCTCGATGCACGCCAGCAGCTCAGGCACTTTGTTGAACGTCCGCAGGCGCGGCAGCAGCTCAGTCAGGATTTTCTCATCGATCGTGCCGGTTCGTGCCGCGGCGAGCGCGAAGTCTTCGGCGCGACGATAGTTCCCTCGCAACGAGTACATGTACGACAGTTGCACGAGCGTATAGGGCTCATCCGGCACCTGCTCGAGAACCTTCTCGTACGCTGCAATCGCTCCATCCCAATCCTGCCTGGCAGCCAGCGCCTCCGCGTTTGCCAGCATCGGTCGCAACACAGACGGCAGGCTCGCGGGAGTAACCATCAGAGCTGCAATCGCTCAATCAGCGGTTGCAGCTCCCGCTGATAACGTCTCCAGGCGCCGATCCCGCGCTCATGGATACCTTCGCGAACCTGACTGCTGCTGGCTGTCGACACCGGAGTGCGGTTGCGCGTGATGACGTGCAAAGCCTCTTGTCTATCGAGTCCGAGAAAATCGAGCACCTGCGCAGTCGAGCGTTCCGGAGCACGGACCAGATCCTCATAAGTCACGATCCGCACTGCCTGTGGCGCAGTCTTTTGCCAATGCCCGATCCAGCTTCGCACACGCAGGCAGTGATCCGCCAGACCGTGCAGCGAGTAGCTATAGGGATAGGAATCCGCCTGGAACAGCTCTTTCAAGTTGGAAAAACAAGCGTCCAGCGGGTCTCGCTGCAGACACAACACGCGCGCCGCAGGCAACGCTTGCAGGATGAGCGGCAGGTTGAACAGGTTCTGCGGATTCTTGTCGATTACAAACCGACTGGCCGGAGCAAGCCGGCGCAGGCGCTGCTCATAGAGATGGCCGACCTTCTTGAAGTCCAGATCTGGTAACAGCGACCCACGATCGCCGTGCAGTGGCGATGTGAAAAACCGCCCCGATGCTTCGCTCACCGCCGCCGCGAAGTCGTTGCGCTCACCCAGCGACTGCACCGAGGAATGATTGCCCAGGATGCGATCGAGCAGAGTCGTCCCGGTGCGCGGCATGCCGACGATAAAGATGGGAACAATCTCGCCGGGGGTGGCACGCGTTGGCAACGATACCGGCATTTGTATCAGTGCATCGAGCCGGGACGCTTCGAGCTGCGAATCGAACGCGAGGCGGCGACTCATGATCTCAGCCCCGTTCGACAAGGCAGCCCACGCCTCCTGCCGGAGATCCGCCGCATCGTATTCACGAAACAGCGCATAGCATAGATGTGCTTGCTCGATACTGTTGGGCTGGACTCTGCTCAACGCACCCTGGATGCGTTGAACGCGAGCCAGCGGTGGCTGCGCTCTGGAATGAGTGGCCAGCGCCCAGTGCGCGTCGGCGAAGTCCGGCGACATTGCGAGGCACCGTTCATACTCCGTGTTGGCGGCCTCCAGGTCGCCGAGGTAGCGCAGAACATTGCCACGCGTGAAGGCCAGCAACGGATGGGCTGGCACATGCCTGGCCATCGCGTCGAGGAATTTCAGTGCGCCCTGATAGTCGCCGGCCAGCCATAAGTGCTGCGCCAGTACCGCTGATTGAGAAATGACATTCGGCTCCGACCAGTCCACTGACTCGATCAGCGAGACCGCCGCGGGCTCTTCGGCAAACTCCAACAGGCGAGCGGTCACGTACCCTATCAGGCGTGTGCTGGAGGACTCACGCACCGATTCAGCGGCCCGCCACGCGTGTTCCTTCGCTGTGAGATAGCGATCTGCGATCTGCTCGAAGCGCGACATACGGAGCCTCGCTGGAACGTGGCCGGGCTCGCTGTCGAGAATCGCCTCATACAGCGAACGGGCCTCGTTCCACAGGCCTCGCAGTTCATACTGTTGGGCACGGCCCCACAGCCCGCGAGGAGATACGGCCGCAGCAAGGCGGCCGTATGCAGCAGATCCGCTCCCCTCGCTCAAAAGTTATAGACCAGCGAGAACTGAAATTCTCGCGGTGACTGGAATGCCCGTGGCACCAGATAGGTGCTCACCGGCGTGCCAGTGGTGCCGTCCTCCGCGCGATCGTCTACAGCAATGGGCTCCTGTTTGTTGAAGACGTTGAAGACGTCCATCTTCGCCGTCAGTCCTTCGGCCCAGTGCGGCGTGTAGGCGAAGCTCAGATCCACCTGATAGCTCCAGGGCAGACGACCCGCCGTACCCCGCGGCACCGGTTCCGACGGACCATCGCGACCGCCCGCCGTCGTCGTGCCACAGCGGAAGAACGATGAGCCGTACGGATGAATCCCGCCGTGATACGGATACAGCACGCCCAGGCAGTTCTTCGGGCGCCCCGACTGCACGACCAGGTTCGTGCCCATCGCGAATTCCTCGGTAAACGAGTAGCTGCCGAACACCTTGAGCGAGTGACGTCGATCGTTCGGCAGATAACCGTACGAATCCACCGCCAGCTCTTTGTAATCGAAGTCCTGGGTGACGTTGGTGTCGGCCTGGCCGATATCGGATTTGACGCCGCCCTCGGTGTTGCCTTTGCTGTAAGCCAGCGTGTAGGAGGCTTGCACGAACGTCTTGTCCCAGTTGCCATCCCAGAACAGCTCCAGCGCCTTGTAAGTGCGACGCGCCTTCGGCGACAGCAGATCGCCCGGGACCGTCGTCTGCGTCAGCGTGCCGTCGTCGAAGAAGTCGGTCAGGAAAATCGCGTTCTCGCCCGGATTGAACATGCGGCAATAAGGAAAGCCGCCGTTCGGCAACACAGCCTCGCGGCCGTTGCCGTCGACCCAGACCCCATCGTCCTCATTGAAGGCGAAGCCGGCGGCCGTCAGGATCGGCGTGTAGTCGCAATTGTCGTCGATGGCGGCTTTCAGCTCGCGATAGATGGCGCGGGCACCCACATTCTGGTGATTGGTGATGCGCATCTGCATGCCGAGAATGAACTCGTCCTGATACATCGGATCGAGATTCTTCGAGGCAATGGTCTTGGCGTCCTTCGGCTCGCCGAACTCGCCATTGATGAAGCGAACTCTGTTCAGAGGCTCGCGGCCCATGGGTGCGCCGGTAGCGGGATCGACTCCCGTGAATGTGAAATCCTGGCGCGTGAACAAGGAAGCGCTCGCGCCACGAATCGCAACACTCGCCGTCAGTGGCAATGCATAGCGACCGGCGTTGCCGTAGACCTTCATCGATGAGTCGCCCTTCACGTCCCAGGAGAAGCCGAGGCGCGGGCCGAACTGGTTGTCGATCTCCACATAGGTCTCACCCTGGCCGTTCAGGTTTTCGAAACTGTCCCAGCGCAAGCCGGCCGAGAACAGGAAATTATCCGTGATGTTCCAGTTGTCCTCGATGTAGAACGCGCGCTGTTTGACCTCGACAGTGGCGCCCTGATTGACGATCTGCTCGCGTACGACGTCAACTCCGCTCGCATTGGTCGAATAACGCCACTGCCGACCGCCTTCGATCGATGTGCCGCCCACGGACTCGAAGTCATCGAGGTCATAACCGAAGCGCACCACGTGAGCACCCAGCTTCCATTCGGCGTCGACGCGAAACTGATTGCGCTCATCCTGGGCATCTTCACGCTCGATGCTGCCGGTGGTTGGGAAAGTGGCCGTGATGTTGCACGTACTCGCGTAAGTTCCGGTGATTGCACGCCGAGCCGCCGGACGAGCGTCGACGATGACCGGACAACCGCTGGCCGGCGTGTTGAGGTTGCCGCTATAGGCCACGCGCAGGCCGCTCGCCGTCGTCAAGTGCAGGCCTCGCGAGTATTCGCCGTGACCGTACAAAGCCGATACCGTGAAGGCATCGGAGATGTAGCTGGTGTATTTGCCAACGACATTGGTGCCGCCGTTCTCCTCGTACTGAGTACCGATCAGACCGAGCCGGTTGGCCGTGCCCAAGGTATTCAGATACACCTTGCTGGTGGTTTCATCCTTGTCGGAGAACCCGGTCAGCTCGAACGAGTTGGCATCGTTGATGTGCCAGTCGAGCTTCACCAGCCAGCTCGGGGTCTCGGTCTTGTCGTTGGTATTGTTCGCCTGGGTGACATTGCCCCAGCGGTCCTCTTCATGCTCGGAATAGCCGATCAACGCAAAGGCGAACAGCTTGTCCTGCACCAGCGCGCCACTCGCCCAGACATTGGCCGTCCACTCGGAGGTTTCCTCCTCGGCATTGATGGAACGCACCGTGCCGAAGCTGCTCGGCTCGAGCCGGTTCGAGTAGTTGGCATTCCGGGTCTTGCTACGTAGCGACGCCGGCGACCAGTAAATGCTCGACCCCGACTGAAACTCGTTGGTGCCGCGCTTGGTGGTCTGGCTGACCACACCGCCCAGCGAACGGCCGAATTCCGCGCCATAGCCACCGGTTTTCACCTGTTGTTCGGCAATCGCCTCGAACGGGATCTTGGAGAAGTTCAAGCCGCGGAACGAGTTGGTCACATTGAAGCCGTTCACGTAGTACTGATTCTCGGCCACCGAAGAGCCGCCGAACGACGGCAATTTGCCGTCCGCGAACGCGAAGTCGCCGCGCACAGCGCCGGGCGCCAACAGAGCCGCCGATGTGAGATCGCGCAACACAGGGATCTTCGCCAGCTGATCGGCGGACAGCACGGTCACCGACTCCACCGAAGAAACATCGATGGGATTGACGCGCACGCCAGTGACGATGATGTTTTCCATCTGCAGGACGCCGGCCGAGGTGAAGCTCACTGGCGTACCCGTGCCGGCGCTGACCAGCACGCCATCGCGAACTGCGGTCGTGCCATCGGGATGGCGCAAAGTCACTTTGTATTTGCCAGGTGACAGCGCGGGCACACGATAGGAGCCATCGGCGCCGACGGAAATTTCACGGCGGAACCCCGTCCCCTCGCCCTCCACGATGACGATGTCTCCCGATGCCGCTTGTCCGAACACGCTGCCGCCGGTGCTCTGGGCGAAGACGGCGGGAGTAGTAGCCATCAGGGTCGTGGCCAGCGCGCCAGCCAGGCGGCTGGCGTTGCGTCGGTTTGCTTGGGAAGGATCGGTTGCAGCTGCTGTTGCACTGGTCGCAAGCGCCTGCTGCACGGCCAATGCAAGGGTGGTTCTTGTCAACATCGACTGCTCCTCCGTAAGAGATGTTGCTTTTTCATTGCCGCTCGAAGCCCATCCGCATCCGCGCTGAAGCGATTGGAATCTCCGCCGTCGGTGTCTTCCCCCTTGTTATTGGCTCATCTACTGGCCGGTGCCGGACTGCTCGCCGTTGCACGGACGCATCAAGGCGTGTTTCGAGCATACAACTGCGATCTGGTCAATGAAAGCCAGATTGCTCAATTATTGCCCAGCGCCCGGATTCGGCAAAAACAGCAGAAACCATGCACAAACATAGCGCTTACTGATGTTTTTTATGGAACAGAGCGGCCAAGTCTTTGTATATATGTCGCCGCTCAACCACGAACAAACAAAATGGATCGCAGATATCGCTCGGCATTGGAGCAAATATATCTCGCAACCATTGAATCAAAAGGAGGCAGGCCCCGTGTGATTCTGTCTTCACATCGCAGCAGCGACGGAGTGAACCGCGGGATCGGTTCGGACGGCTCGAAGATCATCGGTTCGCTGGATGCGAGCAAAGTGATGAACAATGGCCTCATCACAGCGACGCTCGACAAGGTCCGGCCGACAGTTCAGCGCATCGGCCACGGCCATCGCCTTGGCTCGGGTCTCCGGCGAGACGCTGCACTCATATCTATATGCGCTCGGCGCTCTATATGCGCTCGGCACTCGCGGGTAGGCCCTGATGCAGACCCAAGGCGCCGATACCCACAATAGAGATGCGAATCGTTCGCATTCCTGTATAGTCCCCGTCCTGGCGTTTGATGGGGATGGGTAATGAATTCGAATGGCGTGGCCCTGGCGGTCGCATTCGCACTGACCTCGAGCGGTTACGTCCGAGCGGCTGACTCGCTCGAAGAAGTCGTTGTCGAGAGCACCTACACCACCCGCGACCGGCTCGACACCGCGACCGGCCTGGGGCTCACCATCCTCGAGACGCCGCAATCGGTGTCGGTGATGACGTTCGAGCGCATCGCCGATCAGAATCTGCGCTCGCTGTCCGATGTGGTGATCAATGCACCCGGCGTCTCCGGCAAGTTGCGGGACAGCTCGCGTCACGCGTTCTCGGCGCGCGGCTTTACCATCGACAACTATCAGATCGATGGCGTGCCGATGGAGTGGAGCTCCGGTGGCGATGCTGGTGAGACCGAAACCGACACCGCACTGTACGAGCGAATCGAAATCGTGCGCGGTGCGACGGGCTTGTTGACCGGCGCGGGCAATCCTTCTGCCTCGATCAACCTCGTCCGCAAACACGCGGACAGCAAAGAGCTCACCGGAGTTACGACGCTCGGCTTTGGTCGCTGGAATCAGCGCAATGCCATGGTCGACGTGAGTTCGCCGCTTGCGCTCGACGGTCGCGTGCGGGGCCGTGCCGTATTGAACTACGAAGAGAACGACTCTTTCGTACGGCTGCTCAGCAACAAGAAATCTGTCGGTTACGCAGTCATCGACGCCGACGTCACCGATCGCACGCTAGTGCGCGCGGGCTTCAGCTATCAAGACAACGATCCAACGGCGTCGACGTGGGGCGGTCTTGCTTCCTGGTACGCCGACGATAGTCGCACCGACTTTAGCCGCTCGCAAACCATCGGCGCACGCTGGACTCGCTGGGCCTCGACCAATCGCAACTACTTTGCGACAGTTCGCCAGCAGCTCAGTGACCGCTGGGACTTACACGTCGACTACAACAACGCGCGTAACGACGGTGAGTTGAACCTGCTCTATCTGTATGGCAATCCGGATCGTGAGACTGGCCTCGGTCTCTTCCCTATTCCCCTGCGCTCAGACACCAGCCGCGAGCAGTACAACATCAGCCTTCGGCTCACGGGCAATTTCGATCTGTTCGGGCGCACGCACGAGCTGATCGCCGGCTACTCCTACACCGATCAATCCTATTTCGCGGACAACCGTGCCCCGGTGGCAGGAACGGTCGACCCCATCGGCAATTTCAACAATTGGGACGGCAGCTATCGCGAGCCGACCTATGGTGCCGTGACTATCGATGTCGATCAGGACACCAAGCAGTCGGGCTTTTATGTTGCAACCCGCTTCACCCTGGCCGACCCACTGAAAATCGTCGCCGGCGGCCGGCTCGCCAAATGGGAACAGCGGGGCGTGAGCTACGGCAACGACGTCGATTTTGGCGATTCGAATGTTTTCATTCCCTATGCCGGCGCCCTCTATGACGTCACGGACGCGCATCGGCTCTATGCCAGCTACACCGAGATCTTCAAACCGCAAGACCATATTGACCGCTACGGCCGTCAGCTCGATCCCTTGGTCGGACGCTCCTATGAGCTCGGCCTGAAGAGCGCGTTGCTGAGCGGCGCGTTGCATACGACGTTCACAGTTTTCCGGATCGAACAGGACAATCTGGCGCAACCGGACCCCGATGGCTGGGATCCGGACGCGGGCATCCCCCGCCAGCCATCGCGAGCCGCGCAAGGCACACAAAGCGAAGGCTTCGAAATCGAAGTCGTCGGCCGTCCCCTGCCCGGCTGGGAAGCGAGCCTGAGCTACACAAACTTCACGGCAAAAGACGCACAGAACGTCGCAGTCAACACCGACCAGCCTCGCAAACTGCTCAAACTGTTTACGACCTACCAGTTCCTCGACACGCTGCCCGGACTGACCATCGGTGGTGGCCTCTACTGGGAAGGCGGCAACTACATGGACGTGACCATCACCGGCACTGAGGTGCCCGACCGCCTGACACAAGATGCCTACACTTTGGTGAATGTGATGGCACGTTATGCATTCAGCGAGCACCTGTCGGCGCAGTTGAATGTCGATAACCTGCTCGATGAGACGTACTACAGCCAGATCGGCTTTTTCAGCCAATTGGCATTCGGCGAGCCTCGCAACTACAACGTGGGCATCACCTATCGCTTCTGACAGAACGTAGGAGACAGCGCGCTTTTCCGCTGCCCGCCGTCCGGTAGCCCGGCGTGTCTGCCGGGCTCATCATGACTTGCTGATCGTTTCGTTGCGGCACTCTGAAAGGATCGTGTCATGTGCAATGTCATGTCGAGCCGGGCCAGTCTCTGGATCTTCAGTATCGCGCTGCTATCGATTGTAGGATGCGAGAGCATGTCGCACCGGGTCGGGCAAAGCGCGACCGTGCAGTTCGGTGTCGTACAAAGCGCTGAGCAAGTGACGGTGGGCTCGAAGGCCGCGCAAGGAGCCCTGCTCGGCGGAACGATCGGCGTGCTGGCGGGCAGAAGTGCAGGCGGCGCCATCGCTGGAGCGGCGGTAGGCGGTACGGCCGCAGCCGTCGCCGAAGGCGATCGCACAGCCACGCAATATACAGTGCGGATGCTGGACGGCAGCTCTACGCGCATCGTGAGCGATCAGCACCAGATCAAAGTCAACGACTGTGTCGCGATCGAACGAATCGGAAGCAGTGCGAACATTCGTCGCGAGACTGCGCAGTACTGCGACCCAGCCAGCACCGAGGCTGTCGCTCAGGTAAGCGATGCTGCCCAGGCCGAGGCCATGCAATGCGAAACCGCGAAACGGGACCTCGCGGCAGCGGAGAAACAGCAGTCGTTGGATCTCGCGATTCGCAAGGTCGAGCTGCTCTGCGACGGCTGAGCATGCTAACGCGTTTCGAGCTGCCCGCCTCCGAGCGCGATATACAACGAAACCAGATTGGAAACTTCGGCTCTCCGCACTTGTAACAGCGCCTGCTCCGCCGAAAACAGGTTGCGCTCGGCATCGAGGACTTCGAGATAACTGGCCACTCCTTCGTTGTAGCGCAAATGCGCCAGCTCCGCGAGTTGCCGCTGCGCGCGCGTCCCCCGCTCCTGGGAGCGGACTTGCTCGGCCAGGAATTTTCGACCCGCCAGCGCATCCGACACTTCCTGGAAACTGGTTTGAACGATGCGCTCGTAGTCGGCAATGGCAATGTTCTCACGCGCCCGGGCGATGGTCAGATTGCCGCGACGTGCGCCGAAGTCGAAGATCGGCAGGGAAATCGACGGCCCATAGGACCAGCTCCGTCGATCGTTGCCGACCAGTTCATTCAGCGCCGTCGACGCAAATCCGTAACTGCCGGTCAGAGTGATGGTAGGAAAGAACGCAGCCCGCGCCGCGCCGATGTTCGCACGCGCCGCGCGTAACCGCTCTTCGGCGCCGACGATATCGGGCCGGTTCGTCAACAGCTGCGAAGGCAGTCCGGCCGCCAATGTTTGCAAGTGCGCCTGCTGCGCCAAGGGCAACGGGTCGGGCAATGGTTGTTCGATCGCGCTGCCGACCAGGGTCGCGAGCAGGTTTTCGTTTTGTGCCTTGGTAAATTGCAATGACGCGAGATCGGTCTCAGCCTGGGTCAGCAGCGTTTCGGCCTGGCGAAAATCCAGCGCCGAGGTCACGCCCGCATCGAGGCGCTTGCGTGCGATACGCAAGCCTTCACGGCGAGAATTGACGGTCGCCACGGCCAGATCCAAACTTTCCTGCGCTTCGAGCAAAGCGAAGTACGTCGACGCCACGTCCCCGATCAACGACAGCTGAAAGGCTCGAGCAGCTGCCACCGTCGCGAGATATTGAGCCCGTGCGGCCTGCGAGAGATTACTCACGCGCCCCCAGAAATCGAGCTCGAATGAACTGATGCCCACGCCGACGAAATACTGATCGAAGGTACCGCTGACCCCAGTCGGGCCGAACTGCGCCAGCGGTGCGCTCTCCGCGCCGAGACCTGAGCGTGTGCCTTCCGCATTCAGCGCGAGCGTTGGCAGCCGCTGGGATCGTTGAATGCGATATTGGCCGCGGGCCTCCTCGATCTGTGCAACCGCAATCTCCAGGTTGCGGTTGTGCTTCAGCGCCGTCGCGATCAAGGCTTCCAACCGAGGGTCGGTAAAGAAGTCGCGCCAACCGAGTTCGGTGGCCCGAGCGCCCGCGGTTGGATCATCGGCATAGCTTTCTGGATAACGCGCAGCCGTCGGCAACTCGGGCAGCACGTGACGGGGCGCGAGCGAGCACGCATTGAGCAGCGCTCCCGCAAGGACCATGGTGGCAGCCGCGCTGGAAACTCTAGCCATCGGGCGACTCCAGCTCCTGCGTCGATGCGGCCGGCGGACGGCGCAAACCCCGCGTCAGCCAACGTCGCACGGACATATAAAGGAGCGGAATGAAGAACACGCCGAGCACGGTCGCCGCAACCATGCCGCCCATGACGCCCGTGCCCACTGCGATACGGCTGGCAGCGCCCGCACCCGTCGACAGCACCAGCGGCACCATGCCGAGAATGAAAGCGAGCGAGGTCATGATGATGGGCCGCAAGCGCAACTTGACCGCGCTCATCGTGGCATCGAAAGAATTCTTGCCTGCCGCCTCCTCTTCCAACGCGAACTCGACGATCAGAATGGCATTCTTCGCCGCCAGCCCGATGATGGCGATCAAGCCGACATTGAAATAAACATCCGCGGGCAGATCTCGCAGCATGGTAAAGAGCACGGCTCCCAATGCGCCGAGCGGCACGATCAACAGCACGGCGAGCGGCACTGTCCAGCTTTCATACAGCGCGGCGAGCAACAGAAACACGACGATCAGCGACAACCCCAACAGAGCGACGACCTGACCGCCAGCCTGCTGCTCCTCGAATGAAATGCCCGTCCACTCGAAGCCGAATCCTTCCGGCAGTTGCTCGGCGAGCCGCGCCATCTCATCCATGGCTTCGCCGCTGGAGCGGCCCGGTGCCGGCGAGCCTGAAATCGTCATGGACGGATAGCCGTTATAACGTTCCAGCTGCGGCGGACCGGCGGTCCATTCGGTCGTGGTGAATGCGCCGAACGGCACCATTTCTCCCTGCGTGTTGCGCACCCTCAAGTTGAGGACATCCGCCGGCGTCATTCGATACGGCGCATCGGCTTGCAACAGCACGCGCAGAATTCGTCCTTCGCGGCTGAAGTCGTTTGCATAGGCGCTGCCGAAGGAGATGGCGAGCGTCGCGTTCACGTCGGCAATCGACAGCCCCAGCGCTCGTGCTTTGACTCGATCGATGAGCACGCGCAGTTGCGGCGAGTCCGCCTGCCCCTCCGGGCGCACCGCCGAAAGTAGCGGGCTTTTCATGGCGGCACCCAGGATCTGATTGCGCGCGCTGACCAAGGCTGGCTGGCCGTGACCGGCGCGATCCTGCAGCTTGAACGTGAAGCCCGCGGCGACGCCCAGTGAAGGAATCGATGGCGGGTTGAGCGTGAAGATCATCGCTTGCTTGACTTGTGAGAGCGCCACGTTGGCCTTATCCACGAGAGTCAGCGCATTGTTCTGTTCGCCCGGACGCTCCGCCCACGGCGTCAATGTAACGAAGGACATGGCATTCGACTGGCCCTGACCGAAGAAGCTGAAGCCGCGGACAAAGACGATGCTGCTGGTTTGCGGCTGCGCTTGATAAAAGGCCATCACCTGTTTGATAGCTTCGTCGGTGCGATCGACGGTAGCGCCGGGCGGCGCTTGCACGACTGTGATGACCGCACCTTGATCTTCTGGCGGCAGAAAGCTGCCAGGCAGGCGCGTGAACAACAGCAGCGTGAGGCCGACGAGCAAGAGGAAGATGGCGAGATAGCGCATCGGCCTGCCGAGAATGCCACCCACGCGCGCTTGATAGCGATCGGTAACCCGGCCGAACCAGTCGTTGAACCCACCGAAGAACCGTGCGGACCACTTGCTGATGCGACTGGTCGCCTGCTCGGAGTCTGCCCTCTTGTGTAGCCGTTGCGGTTTCAGCATGGCCGCGCACAGCGCCGGAGTGAGCGTGAGTGCCAGCAGCGCCGAGAACGCGATCGACAACGTGAGCGTGAGCGAGAACTGACGATAGATGCCACCGGTCGAGCCCGGGAAAAAGGCCATTGGGATGAACACCGCGACCAGCACCAGCGTGATACCGATGATGGCGGAAGTGATTTGGGTCATCGCCTTGACCGTGGCCTCATAGGGCGGCAAGCCCTCCTCGGTCATGATGCGCTCGACGTTTTCGACCACCACGATGGCATCGTCGACCAGAATGCCGATCGCCAGCACCATGCCGAACAATGTCAGCACGTTGATGGAAAAGCCCAGAATCCACAGGCCCAGACAGGCACCGGCGAGCGCGATCGGCACCACGATGGTCGGAATGAGCGTCGCGCGCCAGTTCTGCAGGAACAGAAACATCACCAGAAACACCAGCACCATGGCCTCGACCAGGGTCTTGACGACCTCTTCGACCGAGATGCGGATGAAGGGCGTGGTGTCGAAAGGCACCACCCAAGTGATGTCCTCGGGGAAGTTGCGTTGCAGTTGTGCCAGCCGTGCCTTCACTCCTTCCGACGTGGCGAGTGCATTCGCGCCCGTGGTCAGCTGGATGCCCATGCCCGCGGCCGGCTTGCCATTCAACTCCAGATCGGAAAGATAGGTTTGCGCACCGAGTTCGACCCGCCCCACGTCGCCGAGTCGCACGGTCGAGCCGTCCGGATTGGCGCGCAGGATGATCGATGCGAACTGCTCCGGCGTGGTGAAACGATTCTGGGTGAGGATGGGCGCGTTCAACTCGGTGTGGTGCGCCAGCGGACGGTCGGCCAGCTGACCGCCCGGCGATTGCGTGTTCTGCTCCTGAACCGCCGCGAGCACCTCGGCCGCCGACAATCGATAGATCGTGAGCCGATCCGGGTCGAGCCAGACGCGCATTGCATACTCGGAGGAGAACGATCGGATGTCGCCGACGCCAGGCACCCGACGCAGTTCGTCGATCACGCGCGTGGCGGCGAAATTGCCGAGATCGAGCGAGCGCGTCGCCCCGCTCTTGGAGACGAGCGCAACGATCATCAGAAAGCTCGACGACGCCTCGTTCACCAATATGCCCTGGCGGCGCACGTCCTCCGGCAACCGCTGCTCGACCGCGCGCAGTCGGTTCTGAACATCCATCTGAGCGACGTCGATGTCGGTGCCCGATGTGAAGGTCAACGTGATCGTCGCCGCGCCATTCGATTGACTGGACGAAGACATGTACAAGAAGCCTTTGACACCGTTCAGCTCCTGCTCGATGACTTGAGTGACATTGGTCTCGAGCGTCGCGGCGTCGGCGCCGGGATACGTGGCGCTGATCGTCAAGGAGGGCGGCGCGATGGCGGGATATTGCTCGATCGGCAGCGACAGCAGCGCGAGCGAGCCGGCGAGCAGGATGCCGAGCGCGATCACCCAGGAGAAAATCGGGCGATCGATGAAGAATCGAGGCGACACGCGTCAATGCTCCGCCGGTTTGGCGGCGCCTGCGGCTGGCTGGTCCGCGCTGACGACGCGCACGTGCGCGCCTGGTTGGACTTTCTGAATACCGTCGACGACGATGCGATCGCCGTTCTTCAGGCCTTCGAGCACGACCCACCGGCCGCCGCGCTCCTCGCCAAGCTTCACCGGCCGAGCTGCGATCGTGTCGCCTTCGGCCACGATCAGAACCGACGCTCCGGTCGGGGTCAGCAGTACCGCGCGTTGCGGAATCCAGAATCCATGCGGCCGGAAGCCTGCTTCGATGCGGGCCCGCACGAATTGCCCAGGCAGCAGGATCTGCTCTGGATTGGGAAACTCGGCGCGCACCGCGGCGGTCCCGGTCGCCTGATCGATCGAGAGATCCAGAAAATCCAGATGACCGGCATGCGGATAGGTACTGCCGTCCTCGAGCAGCAGCGTAACCCCCACTTTGCCCAGCTCGGGGACCTTCAGCGTACCCGCGGCGATCTCCTGTCGTATGGCTAACAGATAAGCGCTCGACTGCGAAAAGTTCACATAGATCGGATCGAGCTGCTCGATGGTGGTCAGCAATGTCGCTGACGAGGCGCTGACCAACGCGCCTTCGGTGACCTGCGCGCGCCCCGCCTGCCCATCGATCGGTGCGGTGACGGCCGTATAACTCAAATTGAGTCTTGCGCTCTCGAGCTGCGCTTCGGTTTGCGCCACGTCCGCTTCAGCAGTACGCAGCCGCGCCATCGCAGCGTCGAACTCCTGCTGGCTGATCGCCTGCTCCTTGACCAGACCTTCGTAACGCTCCACGTCCTGCCGGGCGTTCGCCGCTGTCGCTTGATTCCGCGTCAGTGTGGCACTGACCGCGCTGACATTGGCTCGATACTCGCGGGGATCGATTTGAAACAACGTCTGGCCGGCTTTGACGTCGCTGCCTTCGCTATAGAGACGACGCTCGACGATGCCATCCACACGGGCACGTACCTGAGACGTGCGGATGGCCTGCACGCGGCCAGGAACTTCACTGATGTTTTCGATGGACTGCGCCTTGGCGGTGACCACTCGCACTTCAGGCGGTGGCGGCGACGGCGGCGCCTCGCCTCCGCAGGAACTCAGCAGAACCAGATAAAGGACGGCGCCAGCTCTGACCAATCGCAGCATCGTCGCGGCGCTAGCGTATCTGTGGAGGCAGCTCGAAGCTGTGATACGGAGGTGGCGAACTGATCGTCCACTCCAGACCTTGCGGATTGGCGCTGTCCCACACTTTGTCGGTGGCCTGGGCGCCGCCGCGAATCGTCTTGAAGATGATGTAAGCGAACAGCACCTGCGCAAGCCCAAAGCCGTAGGCGCCGATCGACGACACCACATTCCAATTGGCGAACTGCGTGCTGTAGTCGGGTATCCGGCGCGGCATGCCGGCGAGCCCGAGGAAGTGCTGCGGAAAGAACAATACGTTGACGAAGATCGCCGACATCCAGAAATGCCAGTGGGCGAGCCTGTCGTCGTACATGTGACCGGTCCACTTCGGCAACCAGTAGTAGACCGCCGCAATGATGGCGAACAGCGCCCCAGGCACCAGCACATAGTGGAAGTGCGCCACCACGAAGTAAGTGTCGTGATACTGATAATCCGCCGGCACGATGGCGACCATCAGTCCGGAGAAGCCGCCGATGCTGAACAGGAACAGGAATGCCAGCGAGAACAGCATCGGCACCTCGAAGCTGATCGAGCCCTTGAACAGGGTGGCGGTCCAATTGAAGATCTTCACGCCGGTCGGCACGGCGATCAGCATCGTCGTGAACATGAAGAAGGTCTGGCCCGCGAGCGGCATGCCGACCGCGAACATATGGTGGGCCCAGACGATGAACGACAGGAACGCGATGGAGGCGATCGCGTACACCATGGCGTCATAGCCGAACAGCGCTTTGCGCGCGAAGGTGGGAATGATCTCCGAGACGATGCCGAACGCCGGCAGGATCATGATGTAGACCTCCGGATGACCGAAGAACCAGAACAGATGCTGGTACATCACTGGGTCGCCGCCGCCGGCGGCAGCGAAAAAGGTCGTCCCGAAATAATGATCCGTGATGAGCATGGTCAGCGCGCCGGCCAGCACCGGCATGACCGCGATCAGCAGGTATGCAGTGATCAGCCAGCCCCAGGCGAACAGGGGCAGTTTCATCAGCCCGAGTCCCGGCGCGCGCAGGTTCATGATCGTGACGATCACGTTGATCGCGCCCATGATGGACGAGGCACCCATCATATGCAGCGCAAAGATCGTGATGGGAAAGGCGTCGGCCATCTGCAGCGACAGCGGTGGGTACAGGGTCCAGCCGGTGCCCATGGGACCGCCGGTGGCGAAGTACGTGCCCAGCAGCAGCAGAAAGGCGAACGGCAGGATCCAGAAACTGAAATTGTTCATCCGCGGCAGCGCCATGTCGGGTGCGCCGATCTGCAACGGCAGCATCCAGTTCGCCAGCCCGACGAATGCCGGCATGATCGCGCCGAAAATCATCGTGAGACCGTGCGCGGTCACCAGCCCATTGAAGAACTCCGGATCGAACAGCTGCATACCGGGCTGGAACAATTCGGTGCGGATCAGCAGCGCCTCAATCCCGCCGATCATGAACATCGTGAGACTGAACAACAGATACATCGTGCCGATGTCTTTGTGATTGGTGGCGAACAGCCAGCGTCGCCAGCCCTTTTCCGGTCCGTGCTCGTGTTGCTCCGCGTGCAGCCGCTCGCCCTCGCCGCTCGCAGGGATGCTGCTCATCGGATGACTCCTCGGCTTTGTTATTCACGGGCACGTCGCGCCGAGGCGACTTTGAACTCAATCGCCATGCGCGAACAAGGAGACGATGCCCGGCAGGTCGTCGGTGGTTCTCACATCGCGCACGTGCAGCAGCGCAGGAATGATCAGGAGGTCGAGAGCGAGTTCAGGCCGGTTGAATCCAGTACTTCGCGCCACTGGCTCGCAGCAACTGCTCGCACTGCCTCCCCTGCAGCATCGCGAGTGTCGTCAGCGTGCCCGCTTGGGTACACGTGTCGGCAGCGACTGTTATCGAATGAGGAGCATCGGGTACTGGCCACCCGGTGCGCGCGTCGATGATGTGTGAATAGCGGCGACCCTGGTGAACAACGAAGCGTCGCGAGTCGCCGCTGGTCGCCAGGCCGCCGCGCGTCAGATGCACGACATGCAAAGCCGCTCCGGAGCGCTCGGCTGCTTCGATGCCAACGCGCCACGGGCGCCCGTCTTTCCTTGGATTGCGTACTACGACGTCGCCGCCGAAGTTGATCAAGCAGCTCGACCCTGGCGCGATCTCCTCGACGCGCGCCGCCGTCAGGTCCACCGCATATTCCTTGCCGATACCCCCGAGGTCGATTTGCATGCCCGGCCGGAGCTGCAACACTGGCCTGCGCCACTGAACTCGATGCCACCCGACGCAAGTCATCACAGCATCGATTTCCGCCTGCGTGGGAACGACGCTGCCACCGTTGAACGTCCAAACAGTGCGCAGCACGCCCGAGGTGATGTCGAAACGCCCTTCCGACGTCCTGGTCAACGTCTCGGCGAAATCGATCAGCGCAGCCGACTCTTCGTCGAGCACGACCGCGCGGCCTGCGCTCGAGTTGATCATGTGTACGACGCCATCCGACCGATAGCGGCTGAACTTTCGCTCGATTCCTCGCGCGCAGGCGGCAGCGACTTCCACGATCTGACGAGCGAGCGCTTCGGGCGCCTCTTCGATGAGCACTTCACATGGCGAAGCCATCGCCGTGAAGCGGCCCGTCCAATGACCGGCTTCACGGTGCAGGGTGATGGGCGCGCTGGGCGAAATGGCGTCCGACATGACTGCGCGATCGCCCGCCCTACAACCCGAATCGGTAACCGAACTGGGCAATCACCGCTTTCAAGTCCGGATATTGCTCGCGCGCGAACTGATTGCCGATCAGCTGGTTCCGCGAGATCGTGCCGTTCTGCTGGTAATACTCCAGGCGAGCGCTCCACTCGTTGCCGCCCAGGGTTTGATAGCCGAACTTCATGCCGACGGTGACCGCATCGAACTCACCCAAGCGAAAGTCCGCTGACGCATATGTCGGCAAGGCCGCGCCCTGCACCAGGCTCGGATGATAGAAGTCCGCTTGCGACTGCATATAGTAGCGAAGCACCGGCTCCACGTAGCTGACGCTGCCCACCGGCCAGCGCAAACGTACTTCGCCGGTGTGCGAGTCGATGCCCCAATCGTCGGTCATGAACCGATATGAGCCATACAACACCGGCACGCCGAACGCATGTTTCATCTCGGCGTACAAGCTGTGCTTCACGCGCGAGTCCGGCCGGCTCTCGTAGCGATAGATACCACTGGGCCCTGGCCCCGCCGCCGCCGGAATGCGCAGGATCGTGTCGCCGGTAGTACCGTCCACGACGCTCAAGATCTTGTACGGATCATTCAAATAGCCGCTCGACTGACTATATGAATAGTTCACGCGCAGCACCGTATTGCGTGACAGGACCTGCGTCACGCCGAACAGCACATCGACAATATCCTTGCTGTCACTACTGCGCTTGTTGCTCGAGTTGCCCACGTCCTGCATCTGGGACAACGGCACGGGCGCGCCGCCGACCGGATCGACGTCGTCTTGCGACCAGGCCAGACCGGCACTGAGCGTCGTGTTGCGCTTGTTGAAGTCGCGCGCGAGCGAAAGATTTGCGCCGAGGTGCATGTAGTCGTACTCGGTGGAGAACCCGAGGCCCGCCGAAAACGTGTAAAGCCTCGCGAGCGGCTGGCTCCAACTCGCGTTGAGCGCAAACCGCGTGTCGTGAAAAGTATCGTCGAGCGGGGTCTTCCCTGCCGGCGTCGTGTAGACCGCTTTCCCAGACGGACTCGTAAAAGTCTGCGGCACATCGCTAGCAATCGCGCCGCTCGCCGAAGCGCCAGTGAGCGTATCCGCGGTCAGTGTGACATTTAGCGAGCGTTCGTCATCGAAGGCGCGTCGTGCACCGATCCTGGCGCTGACATCTTGCACCCGATCGTCGTTCTCGCCGTAGTACAGCAGCGCAGTATCGAACGACCAGCGCTCGGCTTCGTCTGCCATGACCGGTGCCGCGTTGGCGCCTAGCAGAGCACAAGTGGCCGCTGCGAGCGTGGCTCCGAGATTCTTATCGTCGCGCATGCGTGTCCTCTTTGCCGCTCGTCAGTTGCAACCGCAGCCACCACCGCCGAAACCGCGCCCGCCGCTGGAGGCCTCTTTGCTGAAATAGATATGATCGTCGATGGCCGCATCGATGGGGTTTGCATCCAAGGACATCTCGGGTCGCGCCAGCACGTCGCGCTGCCAGGGCTCTACGCCAACACTGGCGCAGCCGGGCAACGCCAGGCAGGCCGCCAGCAATCCAAATGCTTTCATGCGTCTCTCCCGTTCACTGATTCATTGCGCGTCAGCGAGCAAGCGCTGCAGCTCTGCCTCACGCTGCTCGCGCGCGCCTTTACGAAAACCAATATGCACGCCGGCCTGCTGACCATCGCGCCCGATGAGGTATGAGCTGGGCATGCCCGGAACCTGATAACGCGCCGCGAGTGCGCCGTCCGGGTCGTACACAATCTTGAATGCAGCTGGCGTCTGCGCGAGGAAGCGATCGGCTTCGGTCCGCTCGCGATCGACATTGACGCCGATCACGACCAGACCGCGGTCGCGATACTTGGCCTGCATCTCGTTGAGCCACGGAAAGGATTGCCGACACGGCGCGCACCAGGACGCCCAGAAATCGACGATGACGACTTTGCCCCGCAACTGGCTCAGGCCGAGCGGGTCATCGGCCGCCACCGCTGCCGGCGCCAGCCAGGCGAGCGCGACCAACAACATGATCTGACGGCATTTATCGCGCAGTGAAGCAACGCGGAATCGGTTCATAGCTCGCCAAGGCGGTGTCCCATTCGCCGTTGGACGCAGCGCCGCAGAAAATCAATCGCGGCCCGACAGCTTTTTCCCGAGGCGTCGTCGGGCCCCTTTATCCGAGTGGTTTCCATAAATGAATGCGGGGATATCCGTCGTGTACCGCGTACGCACCGGGCTGAGAATTCTCTGCCAACTTGCCGACTGATATTTGCGCCTTTGACCGTCTAACTCAGACGAGCAACTGCACCAGAGTCGTTTTCGCACGCGCTGGTGCTCACCGAGGGTGAGATGAGCAGCTTGATGACGCAGGAGATGCGCCTTCGCGCGACGCCGTTGGCAGCGTCGCAGCTGATTTATGTTTCACTGGCCCTCGCGCTGCTGACAGCGATCTGGTTCCTGCTGCCCGCCGGCCGTCCGTTGACCCATCCAGACGAGGGACGGTATGCGGAAATCCCGCGCGAGATGCTCGTGTCCGGCGATTGGGTGACACCGCGTCTGAACGACCTGCCCTACCTGGAAAAGCCGCCGCTGCAGTACTGGGCCACTGCACTCTCTTATAAGGTGTTCGGACCGAGTGAATGGAGTGCGCGTCTGTGCCTGACACTGTCGGCCTGGCTCAACGTCGTGCTGATATTTTTGCTCGGGCGGCGTCTATGGGATACAGGCACGGGCGCCATCGCAGCCGCACTGCTGGGATCGAGCCTGCTGTATTTCGTCATGGGGCAGTTGCTCACGCTGGACATGACGTTCACCTTCCTGCTCACCGCCATGCTGTGCTGCTTTTGCATGGCGCAGTTGAATCGAATATCCGCGCGCCGGGCCAGCGGCTGGTGGATGCTGCTGAGCTGGGCGATGCTCGGGCTGGCGGTCATGACCAAAGGCATCGTCGCGCTGCTCATCGCCGGCTCCGTGCTCTCTATTTATATGCTCTGGCAACGCGACTGGGATGCATGGCGTGCCTTGCGACTGCTACCCGGGCTCGCGATCGTGCTGATCATCACGGTGCCGTGGTTCGTGCTGGCCTCGCGAGCCAACCCCGATTTCCTGCAGTTCTTTTTTGTTCACGAGCATCTGCAGCGCTATCTCACGGACAACGCCGATCGGGTCGAGGCCTGGTGGTACTTCATCGCCATCTTCGCGGCCGGCACCTTGCCCTGGACATGGCAGATGTCGAGCGCGCTGCTTCGAGGATGGCGCACCACCGCGCCACGAGGGCAGTTCGATGTGTGCCGCCTGCTGTGGGTCTGGTGCATCTTTTTGATGGTGTTTTTCTCTGTCTCCGGCTCGAAGCTGCCGCCTTATATATTGCCTGTCCTGCCCGCGCTCGCGCTGCTGACGGCCGCCCGACAAACATCGACACCGATGCGCTCACTCGACCTTTCCGCCTGGATCTTGATCGCAAGCGCAGCAGCATTGATCGCTTTCACTTTGATTGCACCAAACGCCCTGGACAATCCGGTGGTGCGATCGACAGCTTATGAGGCGCGGCCAATGGCAGTCGCATATGCACTGACTGCAGCAGTCGCCGCGCTGTTCTATTATCGAGCCGCAAAAAAAGAGCAGCGGGTAGGGTCGTTCGTCAGTCTCGCGGTGGGATGGTTTCTGGGCCTGTCACTGTTGTTTGCAACAGTCGGTCGCGACGGCGAGCTGCGATCTGGAAAAGATCTGACTGCAAGTATTCCGACTGAGCTCGCCGCGCGTGCGCCGATGTTCACCGTGTTTACTTACGATCAGACGTTACCTTTTTATCTGCAGCGCACAATGATTCTTGTCGAGTATCGCGGCGAGCTCGACTATGGGTTGCAACATGAGCCTGAAAAAGGCCTGGGCATGGAAGAATTCCAACAGCGTTGGCGCGCAGCGCCAGAGGCGATCGCGATCATGCCGCATCTGACCTATGAGCAACTCACCAACGTGGGTCTGCCCATGCGAGTGTTGGGCACCGATCGGTATCGGGTCGCGGTGAGCCGTCGATGAACTTCATCACCTGGACGCTCGTGATCACTGGCGTGACGCTCAATGCTGCTGCGCAGCTCATGCTCAAGGCGGCCACCAGTGCCACCGGTCCGATTGCGCTCAGCTGGTCCGGCATGACTGCCGCGACGCCTCGAATGCTGATGCACGCCGGCTGGTGGGGCGGTCTGACCTGTTATGGGATCAGTGTTTTGATCTGGGTGCTCGCGCTGTCGCGAGCGCCGGTCAGCGTCATCTATCCGATGCTCTCGATGGGTTACATCGTCAACGCGATCGGCGCGATGCTGCTGTTCGGCGAAGTGTTGTCCATGACCAAGATGGTCGGCATCGCCATCATCATTGCCGGCGTGTGCATTCTTACGCGGAGCCCCGCATGACCTATCTGCCGTTTGCCCGTGTCAGCATCGACGAAGAAACCATCGCCGGTGTCTGCCAGGTGTTGCGCTCCGGATGGATCGCGACCGGGCCGTATGTTGCACGGTTCGAAGCCGCTTTGTCGGCTTACGTCGGAGGCCGTCCGGTCCGAGTCGTTACTTCCGCAACGGCGGCACTCGAGATTGCACTGCTGGCAGCAGGCATCGGTGCGGGCGATGAGGTCATCGTGCCGGCCATGAGCTTCGCAGCGAGCGCCAACGTCATTCTGCGAGTCGGCGCCAAGCCGGTCTTCGTCGATGTCGAGCTGGCCAGCCGCAATCTGGATCTCGCCCGCATCGAAGCTGCGATTACACCGCGCACTCGAGCCATCATGCCGGTGCATTTCGCCGGCCTGGCAGTGGACATGGATCGCTTGCTCGCGTTGGCACGCAGTCGGAATCTGCGCGTCATCGAGGATGCGGCGCATGCGATCGGCGCCAGCTGCCGCGGCCGCCGCATCGGCTCGTTCGGTGACATCGCGTGCTTCAGCTTCCATCCCAACAAGAACATGACCACGATCGAGGGCGGCGCCCTCGTGCTCGACCATCCCGATGAGATTCACTATGTGGAGCTGGCGCGCTTTCACGGCATCGAGCGCGACGCCGACAACAATGTCGATGTGATACAGGCTGGCGGCAAGTACAACCTGTCGGACGTTGCGGCGCGCGTTGGCTTGGGCCAGCTGCAGCAGCTCGACGCATTCTGCGAGCGACGCCGTGCCTTGGCCGGCATCTACTTCGACGAATTGAGCATCGATCCGCCCGGCGTGCTGCCGGCGCGCGGCGACGCCGGACATTGCTGGAACATTTTTACGTTGTTGCTGCCATTTGCCGAGCTGGGACTCACCAGAGTGCAGTTTCAGCACGAGATGGCAAAGCGCGGCATTGGCGTCGGCGTGCACTACCCCTCGATTCCCGGGCTGACGGCATACCGAAAGCTCGGCTATGACGATCGGCCGTTTCCCAACGCGGCACGCATCGGACGCGAGACCGTGACATTGCCGATGTTTCCACAGATGTCGGACGACGACGTGCGTCGGGTGTGCCGCGAGCTTCGCGCCGTTCTGACCAACCAGACATGAGCGTGCAACGTTTAATTACGCCGGTTCGCGCCCCCTATCTGAGCATCGTGATTCCGGTGTTCAATGAGGAGGACAGCCTGCCCGCATTGTTCGAGCAACTCTATCCGGCGCTCGATGCGCTGGGACGCTCGTACGAATGCATCTTTATCGACGACGGCAGCACCGACGCATCGGTCTCGCTGCTGCGCAAGATGTTTCAAGCTCGCCCCGATCACACCCGGCTGCTGATCCTGCGCGGCAACTTCGGTCAGCACGCCGCAATTCTCGCGGGATTCGAGCGAGCGCGCGGCGAGTTGATCGTGACGCTCGATGCGGACCTGCAGAATCCGCCCAGTGAGATCGCCCAGATCGTCGCGCAGTTCGATCAGGGCCATGACTATATTGGGACCGTGCGCCAGCATCGACAGGATGTCTGGTGGCGGCGAGCGGCGTCCAGTGCCATGAACTCACTTCGCGCACGCATTTCTGGCATCCGCATGACCGATCAGGGCTGCATGCTGCGCGGGTACTCGCGCGCCGTGGTCGATGCCATCAATCAATCTCGCGAGGTCAGCACGTTCGTGCCCGCACTCGGCAGCCTGTATGCACTGCGGCCGACCGAGATTCCAGTGCAACATCACGAGCGCAGCACGGGCGAGTCCAAGTATTCCCTGTATCGCCTGATTCGCCTCAACTTCGATCTGGTCACCGGCTTCTCGGTGGTGCCACTGCAGTTGTTTTCTCTGGGCGGGATCGTCATCGCGCTGCTCTCGGCGTGCTTCGTGTTGTTCCTGCTGGTGCGACGGATCGTGGTCGGTCCCGAGGCCGAAGGCATGTTCACCTTGTTCGCGCTGGTGTTCCTGTTGATCGGCATCGCTTTGTTCGGCATCGGGCTGCTCGGCGAATACATCGGACGCATCTATCTGCAGGTTCGTCACCGGCCGCGCTATCTCATCGACGCCGTCCTCGAAAGCGACATCCACCGGGAGGACCGATGACGACCGCGGTGGTGTTTGGCTATAGCGAAGTGGGCGAACGTTGCCTGCGCGTGCTGCTTCGTCACGGTGTCCAGGTCCAGCTGGTGTTTTCTCACGAAGACGATCCGTCCGAAGTCCGCTGGTACCGCAGCGTCGCCGAAATCGCCCGCTCGAACCATATAGGGGTGGTCACGCCCGCCGATCCGAACACCGGCGAGTGGATAAGCGCGGTCGCACAGCTGCGGCCCGATTTCATTTTCTCCTTCTACTATCGTCACATGCTGTGCAATGAGCTGCTCGGGCTCGCCAGCCGTGGCGCGCTGAACATGCATGGCTCGCTGCTACCGAAATACCGCGGTCGCGCGCCAGTGAACTGGGCCATCCTTCATGGCGAAACCGAAACGGGTGCGAGCCTGCATTACATGAGCAGCGCCCCCGATGCGGGCCCGCTGGTGGGTCAGGAACGCGTCCCCATCCGAATCGAAGATACGGCGCTCGACGTATCGCTTCAGGTCGCCGCTGCAGCCGAGCGGTTGCTCGATCGTCTGCTGCCGGACCTCATCGCGGGCCGCGCGCCGGCCATACCGTTGGATCTTTCGCAGGGTTCCTACTTTGGCCGCCGCCGTCCCGAGGATGGCCAGATCTCATGGCACTGGCCGGCGTTGCGCATTCACAATCTGATCCGCGCGGTTGCGCCGCCCTTCCCGGGCGCGTTTGGCGTAAGCGCCGGACGCACGTTTCGATTGCTCGGCAGCCGCTACCTTCGAGAGCCGGCCCGCTTTCCACAGCTCGCGCCGTGCCTGTACGCGAACGATCTGGCGCTCTATCTCGATTGCGTCGACGGCAGCCGTCTCACCTTGCCCACCGTGCAGCTGGATGGCAAGCCGCTGACTCCCAATTGCTTCGCCGCCAGCTGCGGCACCAATGTCCTTTCTCTTGGCACTCTGGAGGCGGTCTCATGCGACGTGTCCTGATCCTTGGCGTCAACGGCTTCATCGGGCATCACTTGAGCCGAGCATTGCTGGCGCGCACCGACAATCACGTGTACGGCATGGACCTCCAGGGGGACCGCGTCGACTCGTTGCTCGGCGACCCGCGCTTTCATTTCGTCGAGGGCGACATCACCATCAACCGCGAATGGGTCGAATACCATGTACGCAAGTGCGACGTGGTGCTGCCGCTGGTGGCAATCGCAACGCCGGCCGTTTACGTGCGTGAGCCGCTCAGGGTCTTCGAGCTCGACTTCGAGGCCAATCTGGAGATCATCCGGCACTGCGTGAAGTACGGCAAACGGGTGATCTTCCCCTCCACTTCCGAAGTGTATGGCATGTGTCCCGATGCCGAGTTCGACGCCTACTCCTCGACGCTCGTGCTCGGCCCGATCGACAAGTCGCGCTGGATCTACTCGTGCGCCAAGCAACTGCTCGATCGCATCATCTGGAGCTATGGCCTGCAAGGGCGCCTGGATTTCACGCTGATCCGGCCGTTCAACTGGATCGGCTCCGGCCTCGACAGCATCAGCACTCCCAAAGAGGGCAGCTCGCGCGTGCTCACTCAATTCCTGGGCAATATCGTGCGCGGCGAGAACATCAAGCTGGTCGACGGCGGCACGCAGATGCGCTCGTTCACCTACATCGACGACGCCGTCGATTGTCTGCTACGGATCATCCACAATCCCGGCGGCATCGCTTCCGGCAAGATCTATAACATCGGCAATCCCGCCAACAACTACTCCATCCGCGCGCTTGCCGAGATGATGCTCAAAGTCGCGCGTGCACGGCCGGAGTACAGCGAGTCGGCTCGACAAGTGTCTATTGTCGAGGTCTCCTCCAACAACTACTACGGCGACGGTTATCAGGATATCCGCACGCGGGTGCCGCGCATCGACAACACTTGCAAAGACCTGAAGTGGCAACCCAAGACTGACATGCCCACGGCGCTGCAGGCGATCTTCGATGCATACGCGCAAGATCTGCAGCGGGCGCGCGAGCTCACGCCGACGGAAACGCTCCCCACGATTGGCGAGCACGACGCGGCCGCATAGTTCCTGCTCGACCATGTCCCAGCGAGTGGCGCTGAAGATCGATGTAGATACGTTGCGGGGCACTCGCGAGGGCGTTCCCCGCCTGTTGCGACTTCTCACCCGTCACCGGGTCGATGCCACTTTTCTGTTCAGTCTCGGACCGGATCACACCGGTCGAGCGCTGAAAAGAATCTTTCGCCCCGGGTTCTTCGGCAAAGTCGTGCGCACGTCCGTCACCCGGCACTACGGCTGGAAAACACTGTGCTATGGAACGCTGCTGCCCGGCCCGGACATCGGCCGCCGCGAGCAGGCGACGATGCGAGCCGTCAGGGATGCGGGCTTCGAGGTCGGCGTGCATTGCTACGATCACGTGCTCTGGCAGGATCACGTGCGACACCGCGATCCTGCCTGGACGCGTCGTCAAATGGGCCTCGCGGTCGAGGCCTTCGAGCGCGTGTTTCACGACCGGCCCCGAGTGCACGGCGCGGCGGGCTGGCAGTTGAACGAGTTCGTGCCTGCCATCGAGGCTGAGCTGGGCTTTGAGTATGCGAGCGATACACGCGGTCGCGATCCCTTTCTGCCGGTCATGGGCTCCGCACGTAGCAACTGCCCTCAGCTACCGACGACGTTACCGACATTCGATGAGCTCATCGGCGTCGACGGCTGCACAGAGGAAAACGTCGCGGATGCAATGTTCCGATCCAGCATCGCGCCCGCACCGGCGGACCATGTCTTTACGATGCACGCGGAGCTGGAGGGAATGCGATTGTTATCGGCGTTCGATAGCCTGCTACAGCGCTGGCTCGAACACGGCATGCAACCGTGCGCGCTGCGAGAGATCCACCGGCACCTGTCGAGCTTGCCGCCTGCCCATGAGATCCTTTTCGGGCAGGTCAAGGGGCGCTCCGGCGAGCTCGCCTGCCAGGGACCGGCGGCCAACGCCGACACCTTCGGTGAGCGACTCAGAACCGCGCCTTCGTTTCGATGACCAACTGCACCTTGTCGATGGCAGGATCGCCATCCAGCGGTATCGCCAGATCGACGTGAATGACGTTGCCGAGACCGGAGCGCGTACTGGCCAATCGTAAACCGACGCCAATGTCCTTCAACAACCCGAGGCTCGGTGTATTCACAGGGGTATCGCCCCAGGTTCTGCCAACGTCGATGAACGCCGCACCGCCGATTCGAAACAAGCGGAACGGATACCAATTCGTGAAATAGCGTTGCTCGACTGTGGCCAGCGCGCGGGCCGTGCCGCCCTGATAACGCAGCGGATAGCCACGCAAGCCATTGTCGCCGCCGAGCAGCACCTGCTGATCCAGATCCAGGTTGCTACCGATCGTGGCCTGCACCGACGCAAAGAACAACCGCCGTGAGGACTGCTGTACGTAGTAGCGAGCGGAGGCATCGAACAGCGCATTCTCCAATCCGCCAGACTCGAGCCGCCCGCCAAACGAGCCAGATAGCAGCAGCGTCGTCTTGTTGGATGGAGCCATGCCACGAGCAACCGCGGTACCGAATATCAGAGCCTTGCGGTCCGCGCCGAAGGCGGTATCGGACCAGCCCAGCAGCGCACTCCAGCGGGTGCCAAGATGAAAGTCCTCGGTGCGCCCGATCTGATCGTGATTGATGTATTTGCCATAGTCGTCCTGGACCATCTCGTACGAAATCCAGGGATAGACGAGCTTGCGATTCTCGGGCACGAGCGCGCCGCTCCAGCCTGGCGCAGCTTCGAACTGGCGATCGTCGAAGATCCAGCCGACCCGCCAGCGCCGTGCCCACCCGTTTTGCAGCCCACCCGACCAGCCCCAGGATGCGCCCGCCCCGCGTTGCTGCATCCGAAACGCATCGACGATCTTGCCGCGATCGTAGAGTGAATCGATGCGCTCATCCTCGCCTGCCGCCACGCCTGCGGCCCAGCGAGTGTCGAGCGCATAGAACGGCCGATCGAGGGCAAAGCCGTGGGCCGAGCCATCGCTGTTGTTGGCATAGCGCGCTCGCAACGATACCCAGGTGCCGGCGATGTGCGGATCCTGGTATTCGATCTCGTTCGTATCGCGATCAACGCTCGACTTATGGGACAGCGACAGCGCCGTGCCAGTGCCGAGGAGATTGCGCTCCTCGATCTCGAATCCGTAGGAGTTCGCGCCGCCGCGCCGTCCGAAGGAAATGCCGGGGTTGAGCGTCCAGACATCGCGCGTCGTCACTGCAATGTCGACCCGACCGTCGCGCCAGGCGATCGGCCGCACCGAGGCATCGTATAAATAACGGGCCGAGCGCAGAATGCGCTCCGTCTCCTGGAGCAGGCGTTCCGAGTACCGATCGCCGGAACGAAACAACAGCTGCTGTCGAATGACGCGCTCCTGCGTCTTTATGTGTATCGCGTTGGCCGCCCGGTACAGCGCCTTGTTTTCGCGCGGATCGCTCAGGTCGAAAATATTCTGGGCTTCGATATAGATGTCACCGACGATCGCTCCGGCGCGCTCCAGCTCGGGGCCGGTGGGCAGCGAGCTGGCAGGCGGCTCGGCTGCCTCGGCTGCCGCAGCAGCGAGGCTCAGCAGCCCAATTATTATTAGCATCGCCAGCTGCATGACAGTTGAACTCGCACCTCACTGCGGCACCCCCTTGCTACGCACCGCCGACAACAAACAATAGTTCACCGAAACTTCGACATCAGCTCCCTCATTTCACTATGTTCCTGATGCGGCCACGCACGTAAACGAAACCGTCGGCATCGATCTCGCCGGCGTCACCGGTGCGCACTTCAGAGCTTTGTTGCATGGGACCGCCGAGGTATCCGGTCATTGTCGCGCCACTGACGCAGATCTCTGCGTTCGCATCGATGCGAACCTTTGCGTGGGGCAAGGGCCGCCCCACACTCTCCAGCTTGTCGTGGCCCGGCGTGTTGAGACACACCAACGAGGCGCACTCACTCAAGCCGTAACCTTGAAATACCGGCAGACCGCCTTGTCGTGCCTGCTGCAACGACTGCGTGGACACTGCTCCGCCAGCCACGATGATGAACTTCAAGGAGGTCGGCGCGCGCCAGCCACCACGAACGGCGTCGACCAGGACACTGAGTAGTTCAGGCGCCAGAATCATGCTCTCGGGTGACGTTGCGTCGAGGGTCTGCAATAACAATGGAGGATTGAGGCCCGCGTAGCTCACCCCCATCGTGTGGCAGGGCCGCACCACCACTTTGGCGCCCATCGTCAGCGATACATAAACGCCGGCAATGTTTTCTATGAGCGTTGCGAGCGGCAGCAGGCACAGATGCGATTGCACGCCCAAGCCCGCGGTCACCGCGGTCAGCGAATCGGTCACAGCCTGGATGGCACGATGCCCCAGGCACACACCCTTGGGCGCTCCGGTGCTGCCGGATGTGTAGCTCACCTTGCTGATGTGCTCGGTCGATGGGCCGGTCCGCAATCCGCCTCGTCGTAGCAGGGCCAACCCAGTGCGATGCGAGCTGGCGACGTAGGTGAACGCTGGATGATCGAGTAGGAATCGCTCAGCTGCATCGGTGAGCACCCACTCGATGCCGGCCTCCTCGAGCACGTGCGCCACCTGCTCGCGAGTAAAGGACGGAGGCAAGGGAATATTCACGGCCTCGCATGCCATCAGCGCGAGGTCGCTCAGAATCCAACGCGCGCTGTTCTCAGCGAGCAAAGCGCAGCGGCGCACTCGCATCGACTGGAGCCAACGCCGCTCCGCTGCTACGGACCGCTGCACGTCAGCGTAACTGAGCCGCAGCGTGCCATCGTCGATGGCTGGCAGCGCACCACTGATCACGTTCAGCGTGTCGAGCACCCTGTTCGACATGCTCACTCCCTCGTTGCCAGTACCTGATTGCCAAGTAAGACGCTGGCCGCGGGCTCAAGCAATCGGGAGTCAGGGATGACGAAGGATTGATGTGGCCGGCGTCGGAGAGGGCCTACGCAGCTGTCAATCAGGCCTCCGGCTGCTCTCGTACCATCAACACTGGGATCGGCGAGTGGCGCAAGACGCGCTCGGCATCGCTGCCCATGACCAGTCGCTTCAGCCCACGGCGGCCGTGGGTGCCGAGCACGATCAAGTCCGCGTGCCAGTCGCCAGCTTGCGCAACGATCTCTTTCCAGGCGTGCGCGCCGATCTTCTCGATCAGCTTTTGCTCGAACGACACCCCTGCGTCATACGCCAGCATCGCGGCATGTTCGAGAATCTTCAAACCCGAGCTGCGTATTTCCTCCGCTAGTGCCTGGTAATAGGCAGTCGAGGCAACCTCGGTGTCCAGGATCAGCGTATTCAAAACATGCACGAGCAGCAGGCGCGCGCCGGTCGTTTTCGCCAAACGGATGGCCTCCTCCAGCCCGCGCAGAGACGCTGCGCTGCCATCGACCGCCACCAGGATTTTTTTATACACGGTGCTCACCTCAGGCCGGCACGCCATCGAGAATTCTGCGAATGTGCGCCGACAACTCTTCGGCATCCACCGGCTTGTGGAACACACGACAGGCGCTCATCGAAGCGCATCGCGGTGACACCTTCATCGTGTCCCCACTGAGCACCACCGCCGGGATCTCCAGTTGCCACAGCTCGCGCAGCTCCTCGATCAGCTCCGCGCCGTTGAGCGTTGCATTGAGCTGGAAATCGCTGACGATCACGTCGGGAGACTGTTCCCATTGCTGGATTACGCGTAGCGCCTCCTCCGGCGAGGCCGCTGCCCTCACTTCATGGCCATCCATCTGCAGAAACAATGCAGTCGCATCGCGCACTGCGGCCTCGTCATCCACCAGCAGGATGCGTCCCATGCGAGAGAGGCTCGGTACGATCGGCACCACCGTGCGGGCTGGCTGCAAGCTATAAACCGCTGCGACGAGTTTCAGCGTGAATGAGCTGCCTGCCCCGGGCTTCGAGCTCACGCCAATTGGAATATCCAGCAGCTTCGTCAACCTGCTGACGATCGACAGTCCCAGCCCGAAGCCTTCGCGCGCCTCGCCATTGCCCTGGCGCACCTGATGGAATTCCTCGAAGATGCGGTCGAGCTGATCCTCCGGAATGCCGCGGCCGGTATCCGAGCACTCCAGTACGACCGCATCCCCCTCACGCCGTGCTCGCAGCGAAATCTGGCCTCGATCGGTGTAGCGGATCGCATTGGCGAGCAGGTTCTGAATGATCTCCCGCAACAGTGCCGGATCGGTGCGCACCCCTTCCTGCGTCGGCAGGATCTGCAGTTGCAGCTGTTTCGCCCGTGCCTGCGGCAGGAACTCCGTCTCCAGCGAAGCCAGCAGAACGCCCAGCGGCACGATCTCCACATGCGGCTGGATGACGCCCGATTCGATCATGCTGATGTTGAGGAGCCGGTTGATCAGCATGGACATCGCATCGAGCGAATCCTTCTGAGCGGCAACGATCGCACGCACCGGCGCGCTCAACTGTTGCCCGCCCAACGCCGCGTTCAACAAAGCCAGCGAGTGCAATGGCTGGCGCAGATCGTGACTGGCCGCCGAAAGAAATCGAGTCTTGCTCGCCGTCGCCTCGGCGAGCGTTGCATTGGTTTCATCGAGCTGCCGCACCGCCTGAGCACGGGCGGTCATTTCCCGCTGCACTCGCAACAGCATCATCAACAGCAACAGCACGGCAGCCGTGGACAACGCCACGATCAGATGGAAGTTTCGTTGCAGGCTGGCCTGTTCCTGCTGCTTGCGCCCGGCCAGCAACTGCGCTTCCTGCGCCGACATGGTTTCGAGATCGTCGAAAACCTCTCGCATGGTGACGATACCGGCGCCGCGCTGAATATCGGCAATGGCGGCATCGATGCCGACGGTCTGACGCAGGTCCAGTCCATGGTTGAGCTGTGCGCGGCGCTGAGCAACCAGTTGCAGCAGCGTTCGCAGCCGCCCGCTCTGTTGATCGTTGTCGGCAATCAGGCGTTCCAGATCCTGCAGCTGACCGTCCAGACCTGCGACCCCGGCCTGGTAGGGCTCCAGATAGGCGTCCTGACCCGTCAACAGGTAGCCGCGCTGCCCGGTTTCCATTTTGAGCAGCGACTGGCTGACTGCGGCCAGCGCCAGACGCACGTCCTCGGAATGATCGGACAGGTCCGAGGTATCACGCATCTCATGCAGACTCAGCTGCGCCATCCAAAGAACCACCGCAAGCAACAGCGCGCTGGCGATGACGCTGGCAGCGTTCTTCCTGCCGAAACCCGTGAGTGAGGCGTAGCCCGCGCGCATGCAATCACCTTTCCAGGCGTTGCGAACAGCGTAGCAATGCGCCGAAAGAATCCACTAAGGAGACCCGCCTAGTGCCTCTCGGGAACGCGCGGACTGCTCCACGATGCACGTATACGAGCCAAACGGAGCATTTGATAGCTTGCGGCGGGATGTATGATTTGCGGCAGGAGCTGCGTGCATGAGACCGGTCGATGTAGCGATTCGCTCGACCCCGCCGTCGCCGCGGGAGGACAAGCCGATGACGATTGACCAGCAGTTGCTCGCCGAGCTGGTCGAGCTCGCGCCCGACGCCATGTTGATCGTCGACGCGTCGGGGGAAATTCTTTACGCCAATCAGCGGGTGTCCGATCTGTTCGGCTATCGGCGCGAGGCCATTGTCAGACGCAGTGTCGACGTGCTGCTACCGGAGCGATTGCAGGCGCGCCACGCGCATCATCGTCGTCATTTTGCGGAGGATCCGCGCGCGCGCCCGATGGGCGCCGGCCTCGATCTGCTGGGCCGTCGTTCGGATGGCAGTGAGTTTCCGCTGGAGATCAGCTTGAGTCCGCTGCGAGATGGCTGGGCGGCAGCCGCGATCCGCAATGTCACCGATCGCAAACGCGTGGAGCAGGAGCTCATCGAGGCTCGTGAAGAGGCCGATCGCGCCAATCTCAGCAAGAGTCGTTTTCTGGCCACGGCGAGCCACGATTTTTGCGT
>NZ_LSRW01000043.1:0-8857 GCF_003104955.1 Steroidobacter cummioxidans
GCAGCGTCAGATGTGTATAAGAGACAGGCTCATGCTTGGCGCGCGTGAAGCGGGTGCCCTCGACGAAGTTCATCACCGACAACCGGGATGTGCATGAAAACTTTTGCGCAAAAGCGCGCCGGGTCGCAGCAAATAATTCTCGCCCCGCCAGCTCCCGGCCCGCTTCTCCAGCTGCTGCCGCGAGTAACGCTTCATGAAGGGGAAAATCGAGGGGCCCACCACGCCAGGCCGAGCAGCGGCACCCCAGAACAGCTTGACTCTTTTCAAGGGAAAAAAAAGCGCAAACAGCGGCACGCGCCGGTTCAGCGCCGCCTGCAAGCATCGGGATGTCGACCCAGGTCTGATGATTCGCCATCACCAGGTAATGCCCGTCGGGCCGCAGTCGGGCGTCGATGTCGAACACGAAACGGGTGCTGGTGAAGCGGCGAATCATGGTGGTGTTGGTGCTGATCCAGCTGGCGGCGATGGCCATCAGCAGCCAGTCACACGCGCGGCGAACCGGTCGTAGCGGCGCAATCGCTTTGATCACCGCCACCAGCAGCAGCGGCGGCACATGTATCAGGGTGTTCGTGGTCAGCAGCAGTGCGCCGAACGCGATTCGTAACCAGCTCATCGCGAAACTCTTCTCGCCCCGGAGCCGGGGCGCGCGCAGCATACTGAAGATGAGGCCGATGTGGCGATTTTCCCTCTCTGCTTGCCCCGCGGAACCCATTGCAAGAGCGCAGGGTTGATGCCATCGTGACTCGCATGAGCCGCAACTCGACGAGGTCCCTGTTCCGACGCCCGATCTGGGTTGCGGCCCGGCGTCTGGTCGCACTGATCGCGATTCCCATCATCGCGCTCGCCTCGGACACCACCGTCAACGGCCCGGCCGGTCCGAACCCCGAATTCCAGTTCGTACGCATGCAATACACCGGCACCAGCCTGTTCGGTGGCCGCGAGCGCTGGCTGACCGACTGGCCCGAAGCCGAGCAACACCTGATCCGCGGCATCAAGCGCCTGACGCGCATCGACATCGCCGAGGAAGGCCGCTATCTCAGCATCATGGATGACGCGCTGTTCGACTATCCCTGGATCTATGCAGTGGAAGTCGGCCATTGGATGCTGTCCGACGAGGAAGTGGCGCGGCTGCGCGAATATTTGTTACGCGGCGGCTTCCTGATGGTCGACGATTTTCACGGCACTCTGGAATGGGCCACGTTCATCCAGGGCATGCATCGTATTTTTCCGGACCGCGCCGTGGTCGACATTCCACCGGACGATGCGGTTTTTCATGTGGCGTACGACATCACCGAGCACGTGCAGATTCCCGGCATTCAATCGTTGTACAGCGGCCGCAACTACGAGAAAGACGGCTTCACGCCGCACTGGCGCGGCATTTATGACGACGACGGTCGGCTGATGGTGGTCATCAATTTCAACATGGACCTCGGCGATTCATGGGAGCACGCCGATGTGCCTGAATACTCGCTGCGCTACACGACGCTGGGGTACAAGTACGCAATCAACTATATTCTCTACTCGATGACGCATTAGCGTCGTGCCCATTCATGCAGGCCGACTCGCGATGACCATTCACTGGCAGTGGCGCAGCTACACCGAACTTGCGCCGCTGGAGATCTACGCGATCTTCGCCGCCCGACAGGCGGTGTTCATCGTCGAGCAGGCGTGTCCGTACCCGGACATCGACAGCAAGGATCTGCACGCGCTGCATCTGGCGGGCTGGTCGGGCGATCAGCTGGCGGCGTATTTGCGCTTGCTGGCGCCCGGTGCGAGCTATCCGGACGAGCCCTCACTCGGCCGCATCATCACCACGAAGATGGCACGCGGCACTGGGGTCGGCCGAGAACTGGTCGCTCGCGGACTGGAAAAGCTGCACGAGCTGTATCCAACGCTGCCAACGCGCATCGGCGCGCAAGCTCATTTGCACAAGTTCTATGGCTCGTTTGGATTCGTGCAATCGTCGGAGCCGTACGACGAGGACGGCATCATGCACATCGAGATGCTGCGAGCCCCTGGGCCGGTCGCGCGCTGAGCTCTCACCTATTCGATGTCGTTGGAGCTGCGCGGCAGCTGCAGATCCAGCTCTTCGAGATCGTCCACCACCGGCCGCGTCGACTTGATGCCGCCGAAGGGCCGCTTGTAAGAAAGATATACCGACGAGCCGAAGTTGTCTTCGAGCGAATGACCGGCGCTCATCGACATCGTGCCACGCCCCACGCCCATGCTCTGTTTCACGGCAATGAGGTTGGTGCGCTCACGGGCCCACGTGGTCTGAGTCGCATACGCGACCGACAAGTTCGATCGTTCTGTGACGTTCACGCCCACGCTCGCCAGATCCCGCTGCATGATGGGATCGGTCAGCGCCATGCTGCCGATGTCACGAAACTCGCGGCTCTGGAAGCGCGAACGAAACATCAGATTGAACATCGAGTTGGTGTGCTCGAAACCGACTTTCGACATCCAGCCCGAGCCGCCGCTCACCGCATTGCTCTGGGCAAAGGCCAGCGACGCGGTACCGATCGAACCGATGCGACGAGCGACTCCTAAACCGAGCGCGCCCACCTCGTCAGCAAGATATTCGCCATGCGCTTCGACGGTGAAGCCCATCGGCGCGCCACAAGTGACCGTCGTGTTCGCGAACATCGGGCCATAAGAGTTGCTGGTCAGCGCGTAATCCTCGCGCACCCTGCCGAAGCCCACCGAGAAGTCCGAGCAGCCGCGCTCGACCAACCGGGTCCGCGCGATCATCGGGGCCGCAACGGATTCGGAACGGCCAAGCGCATCGCGCACGGCCAGATTCCAGCCCTGTTCGCCCGAGGGCAGGGAACGATTCACTGAAAGGTTTTGCTGGCTCAGGCTGGTCCCGGACTGGCCGGTCGAGGCGAACAACGCATCGGCGACGGTGGGCAACACAGCCAGACCGCTGCTGGCGAGCTTGCTCGAGCTGATCACGTCGTCGCGCGTATCGGAGCGGGTGCCGTACTGCATGCCACCGTAGCGGACCGAGGTGCCCCACATGCCGACCGAACTGACCGCATCACCGACGCGCAGGCTTTCCTGACCCATTTGCTGGGTATACGAGGATTGCAGGCGGGTCATGGTGTCGGCAGCCGTCGCCGGATTCAGCGAAGTGGTAAAGCTGTAATCGAGCTTGCCGGCATCGCTCAGCACCTGGGCGTTGACGGACGAATAGGCGGGATTCAGCGACGTCGCGCGCACCGCCACGGTCTCGGGCTCGCTGACTTTGGGCACGGCGCAGGCGGTGAGCGCCGTAGCCGGAAGCAGGATGAAGATGGTCCGTATCGTCGAAGTCATCAGCTCAACAAACTCAACTGCGGCTTGGGCGCGCCTTTCAATGAATCAGTACGGCACCGTGGGTGGTTTGGTGGGCGACATTGCCCTGCAAGCAGCACCGAAGTCTAAGCAAGCCGTCCTCGATTGACCATAAGCCGGGCCCTGTAAGTGTGCGGATTACGTCGCATTTCCACACTGGAGCCAGTAATGTCCGGGGGCCGGACCGAAGCGGCTGTAACTTCCCTGCGAGCGCGGTGTTCTCAAGCTAAACGACGACATCACCGTGGCAAGGCACCCCCCGGAAACCCCCGCGCCCCAGGACGAATTCGCAAGCTTCATGCGTGCTTATCAGGACATGGTCTTTTCCACCGCCGCGCGGATCACCGGCCGCGACGGCCCGGCGGAAGACATTGCCCAGCAGGTGTTCTTGAAGGCTTACGAGAATTTCGCCCAGTTGCGCGCCAGCCCGGCCGCCGGCGGCTGGCTCAAGACCGTGGCCCGCAACCTGGCGCTGAACCATGCGACGCGCTATCGCCGTCGCTGGCGGTTCTTTTCCGAGATGCGCAGCGAGGACGACGACGATGCGGAGCCGGAGATTCCGCAGCCTGAGGGCGAAGTCGCCGACTTCGATGCAGACACCCGCCGCGCCATCGTGGCCGAGGCCTTGCAGAAATTACCCGATCATCGCCGTCTGCCGTTGGTGCTGTACCACTTCGAAGAAATGTCCTACGACGAGATTGCCCGGCAGCTCGGCATTTCGCTGCCCAAAGTGAAAATCGACATCATGCGGGCGCGCGGCGCGCTCGCGAAGATCCTCGCCGCCCGCGGTCTGACGGCTGACTGTTTTTGAGGCCGCCACCATGAACACGCCCTTGAACCCGAACGAGCAACACGAGCAACTGGAGCGCTTCATCGACCAGGCGCTGCGCGATCAGCCTGTGCGTCGCGCGCCGGTCGATCTCGAATCCAAAGTGATGGCGGAGATCGCGCGTCGCGCGGCGGCGCCCTGGTGGCAGGGCAGCTTCTCCGGCTGGCCGGTGGCGGCACGCCTGCTATTCATCATTGGCTCCGCCGGCTTCATCACACTGGTGCTGAAAGCGTCCGCAATGATCATCGATCCGATCAATCCGGGGGCGCGCAGTGCCGCCTTGTTCGCCGACGTGGCGTGGATTCCTTCCCTGTTCATGACCATCGGCACGGTCTTTCGGGATCTGCCGTCGTTGTGGGTGTATGGCGGCGCGACGATTCTCGGCGCCCTGTATCTAACGTTGTTCGGTGTCAGCGCGGCTGCTTACCGGACGTTGTATGCGCCTCGTTAACGGCGCGTGGTGTTTCGTATGAAACGTTTGCTACTAGGTTTTTTTGCGATCGCGGTGCTCGCCGGCTTTGGCAGCACTCAGCAGGCGGTTGCGCAGGAAGAGGTCAAGCCGCCCATCGAAGTGGAGCGGGACAATGAGATAGAGCGCTCCATTCAGCGCGGGTTGGAACAGGCGGAGCGCGAGGCCAGGCGTGCGGAGCGAGCCGCCGAGCGCGCCACGCGACGCTTCAATGGCCGCAACGACAGAGTCATCGTAAACATCGGCGATGACTCCTCGCTGCGCGCCGGCGAATACGCGGACGCGGTCATCTCGGTATTTGGCTCGGCGTCGTCGGCGGGCGAAGTCGGTGAAGCCGTCGTCGCCATTGGTGGCAACTCCACCGCAACCGGCCCGGTTGGCGAAGGCGTCGTCGCGCTGTTCGGCAACGTGTATGTGGACAGCGAAGTCGGCCAGGACGTGGTCGCGATCTTCGGCAACGTGCAGCTCGGCCCCAATGCTGTCGTCAACGGCGAGACAGTCACCGTCGGTGGCGTGATCACACGCGATCCTTCCTCCAAGGTGCTCGGCGGACAACAGCAGATCGCGTTCGGTCAGCACTTCGGCGAGCTGAAGTGGCTGAAGTCATGGTTCGAGCAGTGCTTCCTGTATGGCCGCCCGCTGGCGTTCGACTCGAGCGTCGCATGGGCATGGTGGCTGGCCTTCGGCTTCCTCGGTCTGTATGTATTGCTGGCAGTGATGTTCGACGGGGCCTTGCAGCGCTGTGTCACCACGCTGGAGGAGCGGCCCGGCGAATCTGTCATCGCGACCATCCTGTCCGTGCTGCTGTCGCCGATCCTGATCATCCTCATGCTGATCACTGTGATCGGTGTGGCGCTGGTGCCGTTCCTGGCGCTCGGCATGTTCTGCGCGGCGCTGTTCGGCAAGGCGGTTGTGCTCGCAACGCTCGGACGGCGCATTACTCGCTTCACCGGCGTCGGCGCGTTCAGTCATCTCGCGGTCGCTACCCTGCTCGGCGGATTGATCGTCCTGCTGCTGTACACGGTGCCGGTGCTCGGCTTCATCGTGTCCAACGTGGTCGGCGCGCTGAGCTTCGGTGTCGTCGTATATACGTTGCTGTTGGCACAGCGCGCGAGGAGCGCAGCTGCTGCTCCGGCTCCCGCTGCTGTTGCTCCAGCCCCGGCTCCCGCTCCGGCTCCGGCTCCGGCTCCGCAGACAGTTGTTGAGTCATCAGCTGCTACGTCAGGCACTGGGCCTGAAGCAACCGTCGAATCGGCTGGCATTGCAGGCGAAGGCACTACGGTTCCGCCGTCCGCTGCTGCTCCTCCTCCGCCGTCAGCTCCGCCTGTGAGCCCGAGCAATATCGAGCTCAACAGCCTGCCTCGCGCAGGATTCTGGATTCGCATGGGTGCGCTGACACTTGATGCGCTGATCGTGGCCATCGTCGTCAACTGGATGGAGCCGGGCGGTCATCTGTTCCTGGTCGCGCTGGCCGGCTACGGCGCGCTGATGTGGAAGCTGAAGGGCACGACCGTCGGCGGCATCGTCTGCAATTTGCGCGTGGTGCGCACGGACGGTCGCGACATCGAATGGGAAACCGCCATCGTGCGCGCGCTCGGTTGTTTTCTGTCGCTCATTCCCGCCGGCCTCGGCTTCATCTGGATGGCATTCGACAGCAACCGCCAGACCTGGCACGACAAGATCGCGGGCACCGTGGTGGTGCGCGTGCCGAGGAACACGCCGCTGGTGTGATGGCTCAGCGGCTGGCGGCTTCGGCACGACGACGCTACAGTGACGAGTCGTCGCCGCTCATGCTGAACAGTCAATGGAATCCGCGATCTCTTCCGACACGCCCGACCAGACCGTCATTGGCGTGGTCTCCGACACTCATGGTCTGTTGCGCCCCGAAGCGCTGAAGCACCTGAACGAGGTCGACCGCATCGTTCATGCGGGTGACATCGGCGCACCGAACGTCCTGGAAAAATTGCGGAAGCTTGCGCCTGTGGACGCCGTCCGCGGCAACAACGACAAAGGCACCTGGGCGGAAGCAATTCCTGAAACATTGTTCCTGGAGATCCGCGGGCATCGGATTCATGTGCTGCATGACTTGAATCAGATCGATCTCAGCCCGGCGGCCGCGGGCATGTCGGCGATCATCAGCGGTCATTCCCACAAGCCGTTGGTGGAAGAGCGCGAGGGTGTGTTGTTCATCAATCCCGGCAGCATCGGACCGCGTCGATTCCGACTGCCGATCTCGCTGGCGAAGTTGTATATAACCGCCACAGCAGTTCGCGCCGAGATCATCGAGCTGAAGCTGCCCGGCTGAGCGGCTCTGTTCGCGTGCAGTGCGATGTCAGTTTCGATGTTGCCGGCAATATTTGCCCGCAACCCTGAACGCGACCAGCGACGCTCGGGAATCTGCGCGACGTCACATTTCTATCAGGACACGGCACCTATTCTCGTCGGCCCATGTGTGAGCGATTCGTCATAGCCAATCAAGCTGCGGTGGAACATGAGTTTCCGCTGCTGCATGCGTGGTGGCGTTTCGAGCCGAGCTTCAATGTTTCCACGCGCAACAACGTGCCGGTCATCCGTCTGCACGAGGGCGAGAGCGAAGGCGTGATGATGCGCTGGGGCCTGGTTCCAGATTGGGCGGAAGGCGACGAGCGCAAAGCCTGCACGACACACGCGTCGACCGATGAGCTCGATCGCAACAACGCGTTCAGCGGCGCGTGGTGGCGAGGACAGCGCTGCATCCTGCCGCTCTCGGGCTTCTATGGCTGGCAGCTCACACCGCACCAATACTTGCAGCCCTACTTTGCACGGCTGGTCAATCGTTCAGTGTTCGGCGTTGCCGCAATCTGGGATCGAACCGTCAACAAGGACGAAGACGACGTCATCGACGGCTGCGCTGTGCTCACGGTGCCGCCGAACGAGCTGCTGGCGGACGTGCACAACACCGCGCAACGCATGTTGGCCATCCTGCACAAAGATGAATATGAACCCTGGCTGCGAGGCTCGACGGCTCGCGCGCGCTCGCTGTTGCGAACCTATCCGCAAGACAAGATGGTCGCGCACGCCGTGAGCCCGCGCATCAACTCACTCAAGTACGACGACGAGCAGCTGATCAAGCCGGTGCTGTTCGGCTAGGCGGCGCCGATTTTCACCGGCGCGCGCGGCTCGAGCTACTACTTGATCGTCAGCGACGAATAGCCCAGGCCGTCCGGCTCGCGGCCCGCTTGCAAGCGAGCGACGATTTTGAGCGAGCTCAAATCGATCACCGTGATGGTGTCGAAATTGGTATTGGCCACGAACGCCACCGACAACGATTCCGGCATCAAGATGCCCACCGGTACCGGGCCGGTGCCGAACTGAGCCGCCATGCGCGGCCCATCCGTCTTCGGCAATTGCTCGCCTTCCTGCAGCATCGGGATGCTCGTGACCTTCTGCTTGGTCACCGTATCGAAGACGGCGACATCGCCCGACTTGGCATTGGAAATCAGCGCGCGCGTGCCATCGGGCGTGAACTTCACGCGAATCGGCATCGTGCCGGGCTCGAGCGTGGCGGTGATCTCCAGACTCGCCGGATCGATGATGGACACCGTGTCGGACTCGCGATTCGTCACCCACAGTTCGCTGCCATCCGGCGCCACCGCGATGCCTTCGGCGCCCTTCCCCGTAGCGACATCGGTAACACGTTCGTAAGCCGAGAGATCGATCACCGTGGTCGAGCCCGAGCCGAGGTTCGCAGTAAACGCGCGACGATGTTTCGGACTGACGGCAACCATGTGCGTGCCGACCTGATCGGTCGCGATCGCATGTTTCACCTTGCCATCGTTGACGCCGACGACCAGCACCGCTTTGCTGCCTTCGACGGTCACCAACACTTCATCGCCCTGCAGCCAGACGATGCCGTGCGGTCGGCGGTAAGTGCCCAGATCGATGGTCCGCAGCACTTTCTTGCCCGGCACATCCACGACGGTCAGGGACTTGCCTGGATTGGACGTGTCGCCGTAGTTGGTGACCACTGCGGTCTTGCCATCCTTGGACACAGCGACTTCATGCGGGCCGCCGCCGGTGGGCAGCGTGGCCTTGATCTTGCTGCTCGCCAGATCGATGAACGACACGGTGTCGTCGGACTTGTTGAGCACGAGCAAGGTGCCCGACGACGCGGCGCTCGCGGTGCCGCCGACAGCCATCAATACCAACGACCAGAGCCTGTCTCTTATACACATCTCCGAGCC
>NZ_LSRW01000044.1:0-128464 GCF_003104955.1 Steroidobacter cummioxidans
GGCTCGGAGATGTGTATAAGAGACNGGTGAAGCCCGAGCCTCACAACGCCATGCCGCAGGCGGCCAGCGCGCACGATACGTTCTGGGACTTCGTGTCGCTCATGCCCGAGTCGATGCACATGCAAATGTGGATCATGTCCGATCGGGCGATCCCCCGCAGCTATCGGATGATGCAGGGCTTCGGCGTACACACCTTTCGCCTGGTCAACGCCGCCGGCCAGTCGACCTTCGTCAAGTTTCATTGGAACCCGCTCGCCGGCACGCATTCGCTCGATTGGGACGAAGCCGTCAAGATCAGCGGCGCCGATTCGGATTTTCATCGCCGCGATCTGTGGGAAGCGATCGAAGCCGGCGCCTATCCCGAATATGAGCTGGGCGTGCAGCTGTTCACGGAAAAACAAGCCGAGAAGTTCAGTTTCGACGTGCTCGACGCCACCAAGCTCATCCCCGAAGAGCTGGTGCCGGTGATGCCGGTCGGGCGGCTGGTACTGAACCGCAACCCCGACAACTTCTTCGCGGAGACCGAGCAGGTTGCCTTCTGTACCGCGCACGTGGTGCCGGGCATCGATTTCTCCAACGACCCGTTGCTGGCAGGACGCATTCACTCGTATGTGGACACGCAGATCACACGTCTCGGCGGACCGAATTTTCACGAGATCCCGATCAATGCGCCCGTTGCGCCGCTGCACAACAATCAGCGCGATGGCATGCATCGGCAGGCGATTCATCGCGGACGAGTGGCCTATGAGCCGAACTCACTCGCCGGCGGCTGCCCTTTCCAGGCGGGCGCCCGTGGCTTCGTCTCATTTCCTCAACCGGTGCAGGACGACAAGGTTCGCGGCAAGCCGGAAAAGTTTGCCGAGCACTACACCCAGGCGACCCTGTTCTGGAACAGTCAGACGCCGGTCGAGAAATCACACATCATTCGCGCGTTCCGCTTCGAGCTGACTCGCGTGCAAACGCCATCGATTCGCGAACGCGTGGTGTCGATGTTGGCCAACGTCGCGCCCGAGCTGGCGCAAGGTGTGGCTACCGGCCTGGGCATCGAAGTGCCTGAAGCGATGCCGACGGTCGTGCCGAAGATCGCCCGGCCCGAAGTAAAGATGTCCAAGCCGCTGTCGTTGTTTGCTCGGCCCGGTGACGGCAGCGTGCAAACCCGCCGTATTGCCATTCTGGTCGCCGATGGCGTCGATGCGCCCTCGCTCACCGCCTTGCACACGAAGCTGGGCGATGCCGGCGCCGTACCTCGATTCGTCGGGCCCCGCCTGGGGACTATAACCGGCGCCGAGGACGAGGCCATCGAGGTCGAGGTGTCGCTGGAAGCAGCGCCTGCCGTTCTGTTCGACGCCGTCGTCATTCCCGACGGCAGCGCCGCTATCGAGACGCTCGGTCAAATCGGCCTCGCGCTGGAGTTCATCAAAGATCAGTATCGTCATTGCAAACCGATGCTGGTCCTGGGCAACGGCAGCGAGCTGCTCGAGCGAGCGCAGATCCCCGAAGCATTGCCGTCCGGAGCCGCCGACCCTGGCTTGCTGCGCTTCGAAGCCGAACAGATCGACGCGGCCATCTCGGCATTCGCCACGGCCATCGGTAAGCATCGTCACTTCGAACGCCAGACCGATCCGCCGCTCATCTGACAACATCGCAAGCCAGCAGCACGTTTCGTAGGACGCATGACGTCATCTGGTGAAAACGAACAACTGCGCTCGGCCCGTTACGCGCTCGCCGACTGCGAGCAGCGCTATCGAGGCCTCTTCGAGGCCATCGACGATGGCTTCTGCATCATCGAGTTCATCGATGGACCGCAGGGGCCGTTGAGCGACTATGTGCACGTAGAAGCGAACAGCGGATACGAGAGGCACACGGGCATCCGCCACGTCGTAGGCAAGCGGATCCGCGAGTTTGCGCCCGATGAAGCGGACGGATGGGTTGCACTGTATGGTGAGGTGCTGCGCACTGGACGTCCGCTGCGTTTCGAACGGTATTTCGATGCTGCCGGCCGTTATATCGAGGTCTCCGCCGCCCGCTTCGAAGGCGTCAGTCCGCGCCAGGTTTCGGTGCTCTTCAGGGACATCACTCAGCGCAAGCAGGCCGAGGCCGCCTTGCGCGAAAGCGAAGCGATCGCCAGGGAAAATATCGAACGCGTGCAGCTGGCACTGGCCGCAGGTGCAATCATCGGCACCTGGCTGTGGGACCTGCAGCAGGACCGGTTCTCGGTCGATGAGGGATTCGCACGCGCTTTCGGTCTCGATCCCGCACTCGGACGCGTCGGGCTGAGCCTGGAGCAGGTCGTCGCGACTGTTCACCCCGATGACCGCGAAGCACTGTCGAATGCCATCAACGAGGCCATCAAACGCGGCGGCCCCTACGCTCATCAATATCGAGTGCGTCGGGCGAACGGCCAGTACTACTGGATCGAAGCGAACGGACGAGTCCATCTCGCTACCGACGGCACGCCGCTGAGCTTTCCAGGGGTGGTGCTCGACGTCGAAGAGCGGCGAGCTGTGGAGGAAGAACGCAATCGCGCCGCCGCCGAGCTGCGTGCACTCACTGAGACATTGGAACAACGCGTCGCCGAGCGATCCGCGGAATTGTTACGTGCGGAGGAGCAGCTTCGACAGTCACAAAAGATGGAGGCGGTTGGCCAGCTCACCGGCGGCCTGGCGCATGACTTCAACAATCTGCTGGCAGGCATCGCGGGTGCGCTGGAGCTGGTCGCCACTCGCTTGAGCCAGGGACGCATCGTCGATGCCGAAAGATACATCGTGGCTGCGCAGGGAGCGACCAAGCGCGCCGCCGCTCTGACGCATCGACTACTCGCCTTCTCTCGCCGCCAGACACTCGACCCGCGCCCCACCAACGTCAACGCGCTGGTGAACGGGATGACCGAGCTGATCCAGCGCACGGTGGGACCCGGCATTCACGTCGAGACGGTCGGTGTGGCGGGTTTGTGGCCGGCCCTGGTCGATGTCAGTCAGCTCGAAAACGCACTCTTGAATCTGTGTCTCAACGCGCGCGACGCGATGCCCAACGGCGGCCGCATCACTATCGAAACTGCGAACCGCTGGTTCGATCACGACGCTGCTCGAACGCATCAGGTGCCCGAGGGGCAATACCTTTCTTTATGCGTCACCGACACCGGCGTCGGCATGGCGCCGGAGGTCATGGCCAGAGCCTTCGACCCGTTCTTCACCACCAAGCCGTTGGGCCAAGGCACCGGGCTCGGCCTGTCGATGATTTACGGCTTCGCCCAGCAGTCCGGCGGTCAGGTGCGGATCTATTCGGAGCTGGAGCGCGGCACGACCGTTTGCATCTACCTACCGCGCCATTACGGCGACGCGACCGACGACGCTGTCGAACGCATCAAACTGCCAACGCCGCAAGCCGAGGTTGGTGAGACAGTGCTCGTCGTCGACGATGAGCCGACGGTGCGCATGCTGATCACAGATGTGCTGGAGGAGCTTGGCTATACCGTCATCGAAGCCGCCGACAGCGGCGCCGGCCTCAGAGTGTTGCAGTCGGACGTGCGCATCGATCTGCTCGTCAGCGATGTGGGGCTGCCGGGTGGGATGAACGGTCGCCAGATGGCCGAGGCAGCACGACAGCAGCGCCCGGGATTGAAAGTGATCTTCATCACCGGTTATGCCGAGAACTCCGTCATCGGCAACGGCCATCTCGAACCCGGCATGCACATGCTGACCAAGCCGTTCGCAGTCGGTACTCTGGCCGCACGCGTGCGCGAACTCATGAATGCATGAGTCCGCGCTGTGCTGGCTGGACTACGACCAATCCGGGGCGAGCAGCCGACGCTTGCCGTCCACCGAACGAACGACGCCGGGTCGATCGAGATCCTCGCGATCCCACAACTCGCAGGTCACTTCGCGATGTCGCTGGTCCAGCGCTTCGCAGTAGTTGGTGTACATGCACAGGCGCACCTCGGCGCCCCGCCCGCTCAGTACCTTGATGAACCAATCGGGATCGGCCAAGGCCTGGCGCGCAAAGCCGACGACATCGGCTTGATCCGTGGCGAGCACGGCTTCGGCCTGATCGAAATTGTGAATGCCACCGGCGGTGACCAGCGGCGTCGAATGTCCGGCCGCTCGCAACGCGCCGCGAATGAGCTTTGACGGCGGCAGATTGCGTCCGAACGGCCCAGTCGCGTCGGAGTAGTACGACGGCATGCACTCGTAGCCGCTCTTGCCCGTATACGGATATGCAGCCTGGCCGACCTTGGGCTGCTTCGCGTCGTCGAATTTTCCGCCGCGAGATACAGAGACGAAATCCATCCCCGCGCCCGCAAACTGCGCCGCATACCACATTGCGTCCTCGACGCTGCTGCCGCCCTCGATGCATTCTTCGGCGAGAAATCGACAGCCGACGGCGAAGTTCTTGCCGACAGCCGCACGCACGGTGGAGAAGACTTCCAGAGGCAAACGCACCCGCGCCTCGCGCGAGCCGCCATATCCATCGGTTCGAGTGTTCGTCGCCGAGAGAAACGATGCCATCGTATAGGCGTGAGCATAGTGAAGCTCGACGCCATCCAGCCCTGCCGCTTCGGCGCGAACCGCCGCGTCAGCGAACAGCTTGGGCAACGTTTGCGGCAGCTTCGCGATGTGCTCCAGCTCAACGTCGGTCACGCGCTCTCGATAGCCTCGCTCGAGCGATTCGAGCTCGCGAGGCGTGAGCACATTGCGCAACGATTCGTCATCCAGCTGGGCCAATCGTTCTCGCGCTGCCGCTTCGGATGCCCCCGGCATGCCCAGCCTTTCGCGATGCTCGTCGGTGATGCGCAGCAGCCGCTCCAAATATTTGGCGCGCTCTGGACGACGACGCATGGCGAGAAAATCGATCAGCTGAATCAGCAGCCGTGTGCGGCCGCCGCTGGCGCGCTTGACGACCTCGGCAAGCTCGCGAATCCCAGGAATGAACCGATCGTCGCCGATGCGCAGCAGCGGCCCGCTCGGCACATCGCGAATGCCAGTGGCCTCGATGACGATGGCGCCAGGACACCCACGAGCGAACCGTTCGTACCACGCGAGCACATTCGGAGTGACGAAGCCATCGTCGCTTGCGCGCCAGGGCACCATCGCAGGCACCCACGTGCGTTGTTCCAAAGCGAGCGGCCCGAGCTGCGCGGGACTAAACAATCGCGAGCTCGCCGCCCGCTCAGCCGTGGGCCACGGACCCGAGATGGGCTGGTAGCGAATTCGCTCCGCCGGCCTCCACATCGACATTGCTGCTCCGCTGGCTCAGCGAGCGCTGGGAATGACCGCGGTCGCTTCGATTTCTACTTTGGCCTGCGCTTCCATCAACGCGACGACCTGCACGACGGCCATCACGGGGAAGTTGCGACCCAGCACTTCGCGATAAGCCTGGCCGATCTGTGCCAGCTCGGCGTAGTACTCGTCGCGGCTGGTCACATACCAGGTGAGACGCACAATGTGCTCGGGCCCGGCACCGGCTTCGGCCAGCACAGCGACGATGTTCTGCAACGTTTGACGGACTTGCGCGGCCAGTCCGACTGCAAACTTCTGCTGCTCATCCCAGCCGATCTGGCCCGCCACGAAGATCTGGCGGCCCTCCGCGGCGATACCGTTGGCATATCCCTTCGGACGCGGCCAGCCGGCGGGTTGCAGCACTTGAATGGTCATTTCAAAACCTCTCGGGCAATGATCAGCTTCTGTACCTCGGTCGCGCCTTCGTAGATGCGCAAGGCACGAATGTCACGGTACAAACGCTCGACGACCGCGCCATGGACGACACCTCGGCCGCCAAACATCTGCACGGCGCGATCGATTACTGTCTGGGCACTTTCGGTGGCGGTCATCTTCGCCATCGCGGCACTCTTGGTTACAGGCTGGCCTGTGTCTCGTTGCCAGGCGGCGCGATACGTGAGCAACGCAGCGGCATCGATCGCAGTGGCCATTTCGGCAATTGCCGCTTGCGTCAGTTGAAAATCAGCCAGCGTCTTGCCAAACATCTGACGCTGCCGCGAATAGGCAATTGCTTCATCCAGCGCGCGTCGAGCGAAACCCAACGCAGCAGCTGCGACGGACGCGCGGAAGATATCCAGCGTACGCATGGCGATCTTGAATCCCTCGCCCTCGGCGCCAATGCGCCGCGCCGCCGGGATTCGGCACTCGTTGAATCGCAACGTGCCGAGCGGGTGTGGTGCGATCACATCGATGCGCTGCTCGACACTGAAACCCGGATCGTTGGGCTCGACGAGAAAAGCACTGATGCCTTGTGAGCCTACGGTGCCATCGGCGCGCTTCTGGCCCGGCGTGGTCCGAGCGAATACACAATAGATATCCGCGATGCCGCCATTGGAGATCCACGTCTTGGTGCCGTTCAGCACATAGTGGTCGCCATCGAGGCGTGCCGACGTCTGCATGGCTGCAACGTCCGAACCTGCGTCGGGCTCGGACAGCGCGAACGCCGAGATGGCCTCGCCGGCGGCGACTTTCGGCAGATACTGCCGCTGCAGGCTCGCATCGCCCGCGATGGACAATGAGCCGCTGCCCAGTCCTTGCATGGCGAACGCAAAGTCGGCCAGGCCGTCGTGATAAGCCAGCGTTTCCCGGATCAAACAAATCGCACGGGAATCGAATTCCTGCAGTGCGCCGCCCTGATCGGCACGAACACAGTATCGCGTGATACCGGCTTTACCGAGCCCGCTGACGAGCTTGCGAGCCTGCGCATCGACTTCCGCGCGCGATTCACCATGCGCATCGGCTAGATGCTCGGCGCTCCACGGGGCCACCAGATCGGCCAGCGTCTGGTGCTCGGGGCCGAAGAACGGCCAGCTGAGCCGCTCGCTCAGATCGAATCGGGTGCTCATTTGCCGATGAACTCCGGTTTGCGCTTGGCCGCAAAGGCCTCGAATGCGCGGCGGAAATCTTCGGTCTGCATGCAGATGGCCTGGGCCTGCGCTTCAGCCTCCAACGCCTGCTCGATGCTCATATTCCATTCCTGGTTGAGCATGTTCTTGGTCATGCTGTGCGCGAACATCGGGCCGGTTGCGAGACTGCGCGCGAGGCGCGTCGCTTCCGGGAGCAACTGCTCGGCGGCCACGAGCTGATTGAAGAATCCCCAGCGCTCGCCCTCTTCCGCCGTCATCGCGCGCCCGGTGAACATCAGCTCCGCCGCACGACCCTGCCCGATCAATCGCGGCAGGATGGCGCACGCGCCCATGTCACAACCGGCGAGGCCGACGCGTGTGAACAGAAATGCGGTCTTCGCGCGAGGTGTGCCGAGGCGCATGTCCGACACCATCGCGATGATGGCACCGGCGCCCGCGCAGATGCCGTCCACCGCTGAAATCACGACTTGCGGACAGCTGCGAATGGCCTTGACCAGGTCGCCCGTCATGCGCGTAAACGTCAGCAGCTCGGGCATGGTCATGCGGGTCAACGGCCCGATGATGTCGTGCACGTCGCCGCCAGAACAGAAATTGTCGCCCGCACCGTCGATGACGACGACGCGAATGTTCCGGTCATAGACCAGATTGCGAAACAGATCGCGCAGCTCGGCGTAGGAATCGAAAGTCAGCGGATTCTTGCGATCGGGAATGTTCAGCGTCACATAACCGACGCCTTGCTCCACCCGCCACAGAAAATGCTTGGCCTGATAACCGGACAGATCGAGTTGAGTGAACGACATACGCCCTCGCCATCGCGCCGACCCATGCCGGCGCGGAACTGTTACATGACTTCGCCGCCGGCGACCGCAATGCTCTGGCCGGTGACGCTTTCGCTGCCGGGCAGGCAAAGCCACGCGACCGCGTTCGCCACTTCCTCGCACCGGATCAAGCGACGCTGCGGATTGTTGGCCACCAGCACCGCCAGCGCCTCGCCTTCCGAGCGGCCGGTCTTGGCCTGAATGTTACTGATGGTCTCGCGCACGATGTCTGTATCGGTGTATCCGGGACAGACAGCATTGACGGTAATGTTGCGGCTGGCGACTTCGAGCGCCACCGAACGAGTGAGACCAATCACGCCGTGCTTGGCGGCGCTATATGCGGAGACATAGGGATAACCTTTCAATCCCGCGGTGCTCGCTACGTTCACGATGCGGCCGAAGTTTCGGTCCAGCATCGAGGGCAACACCAGGCGCATGCCGTTGTACGTGCCGGTGAGATTCACCGCCAGCATGGTGTTCCACAGTGCATCGTCCATCTTGTGCAACGGGGCACTGGTGGCCTGCCCGGCGTTGTTTACCAAGATATCGACGGCTCCAAAATGGTTGACCGCATCCTGGATGGCGGCGCGCATCTGATCGGCGTTGCCGACATCGGCAGCCACTGCGTAACAGGCGTCCTGGCTCAATTTGGCGGCAGTTGCGGTAAGGCTGCCAAGCTGGCGCCCGAGCAGCGTAACGCGTGCGCCTTCAGCCAGCAGTCGCTGTGCGATGGCAATACCGATACCCCGACTCGCGCCTGTGACGAGCGCGTGCCTACCCGATAACAATTGTTCGTTTGCGCTCAAACGGCACCTATCCGCGTCCCGACGCAGCCATAGTACGAGTGATATATTTTAAGTGTCAACCGTCTGCCCATCCCTGCCTGGACACGCGGCCGTTGCCGCTACGGCACAACTCTTTTAGAGTGCGAACAGGTCCCTTCAAGCCCCCTTCCGGAGAGCTGCCCAAGCGGCCGCACGCATCCATGACGACTTCCACTGCAGCGCCCCGCGCCTTCGCCGAGAAACTCGGCGGTGCTCCTCACAGCAAGGTCTCACTGCGGCTGTGGTTACGCTTACTGAGCTGCTCGATGATCATCGAACGGCGCGTCCGGACACGGCTCGAAGAGGAATTCGAGACCACGCTGCCGCGCTTCGATGTACTCGCTGCGCTCGAGCGCGAGCCCGACGGCCTCACCATGAGCCAGCTGTCCACGGCCCTGCTGGTGTCGAACGGCAATGTCACCGGTATCGTCAACCGCCTGATTGAGGAGCTGCTGGTGGTCCGCACCGCTGAATCCGAAGATCGGCGCATTGCCACGGTGCGGCTCACCCGCAAAGGCCGCGAAGCGTTCCAGCGCATGGCCCGTAAGCACGAAGAGTGGGTCGATCGAATGTTCGCCGGCGTCACCGACGCACAGATGGAGCAGCTGATGAAGCTGCTCGCCACTGTGCGCCATTCGGTCGACGAGAACCCGGTCTGACCCGGCTCTAAAACATCAATTCGAGAACGCTGCGATCCCAGTGATGGCGCGTCCGATGATCAGCGCGTGCACGTCGTGAGTGCCTTCGTAGGTGTTCACGACTTCCAGGTTCACCAGATGTCGCGCGATCGGAAACTCATCCGAGATTCCGTTGCCACCCAGCATGTCGCGAGCGGTGCGCGCAATCTCCAGCGCCTTGCCACAGGAATTGCGCTTGAGGAATGACGTGAGCTCCACCGGAGGATTGCCCTCGTCTTTCAGCCGTCCCAGCCGCAGGCAGCCCTGCAGACCCAGGCTGATTTCGACTGCCATGTCCGCGAGCTTTTTCTGGATGAGCTGGTTGGCCGCAAGCGGCCGGGCGAACTGTTTTCGATCCAGCACATACTGCCGCGCCGTCTCGTAGCAAGACTCAGCCGCGCCCAGCGCGCCCCACGCAATGCCGTAACGCGCCGAATTCAGGCACGTGAACGGACCTTTCAATCCCGTGACCGTGGTGAACATGTTCTCCTCGGGCACCAGCACGTCGTCCATCACAATCTGTCCAGTGATCGACGCACGCAAACCGACTTTGCCGTGAATGGCCGGAGCAGACAGCCCCTTCCAGCCCTTCTCCAGAATGAAGCCGCGAATCAGGCCGTCTTCGGTCTTCGCCCAGACCACGAACACGTCGGCGATCGGCGAGTTGGTGATCCAGGTCTTGGAGCCGGTGAGCCGATAACCGCCATCGACCTTGCGCGCGCGCGTAATCATCGAGCCGGGATCCGAGCCATGGTCGGGCTCGGTCAGCCCGAAGCAGCCGATCGTCTTGCCGGCAATCAGATCGGGCAGATACTTGCGCTTGTTCGCTTCGCTGCCGAACTCGTAGATCGGCACGATGACCAGCGAGGACTGCACGCTCATCATGGAGCGATAGCCCGAGTCGATTCGCTCGATCTCGCGAGCGATCAGGCCATAGGAAACATAGTTGAGCCCGGCGCCGCCGTATTCCTCGGGGATGGTCGGACCGAGCAGCCCGAGCTCGCCCATCTCGCGGAAGATGCTCGGATCCGTCTGCTCATGCCGAAACGCCTGCTGAACTCGCGGCAACAGCTTGTCCTGCGCGTACTCGCGCGCAGTCGTTGTCGCCATGCGTTCCTCTTCGCTCAACTGTGCATTCAAGTCGAACGGATCTTGCCAATTGAATTGCGCCTTCGAGCCGCGCATAGATTTGGTGCCTCTTACTCTTCAGCGTCGAACGTTGTTTGCCAGATCGGCCGCAGCGCGCGCCAGATTGTTTTCATACTGCGCGCGGGCCGAACGATACTGCTTCGGCCAGGCCTGAGCGTTGTAGCCGATCTTAGCAGCCTCGTGCATCACGAAGAACGGATCGGCCAGGTGCGGTCTGGCCACCGCGCACAGATCGGCACGCCCGGCTGCGATGATGGAATTTGCATGATCCGCTTCCGAAATCGCCCCGACGGCGATAGTCGGCACGCCGATCTCGTTACGAATCTTGTCGGAGAACGGAGTCTGGAACAGCCGTCCATAGACCGGCTTCTCTTCCTTGACCACTTGTCCAGAGGAGCAATCGATCAGATCCGCGCCTGCCTCTTTGAACATGCGCGCGAAGATCGCTGCGTCTTCGGGCGTATTGCCGCCATCGAACCAATCGTGAGTCGAAAGGCGCACGGAAATCGGCCGATCCTCGGGCCATGCTGCCCGCACCGCCTGGAAAACCTCGAGCGGAAAGCGGGCGCGATTCTCATGACTGCCGCCGTATTCGTCGTCTCGCTGGTTCGTCAACGGCGACAGGAAGCTGGACAGGAGATAACCGTGGGCCGCATGCAGCTCCAGGATATCGAAGCCTGCGTCGGCGGCGCGCCGAGTGGCCGCGACGAAATCAGCGACCACCTGGTCCATGTCCTCGCGCGTCATGGCACGCGGCACGACCGAGTGACTCAAATACGGCAGAGCCGAAGCGGAGAGCAGCGGCCATCCGCCCTTCTCTACCGGCTGATCGATACCTTCCCAAGCCAGCTTCGTAGCGCCTTTGCGGCCCGCGTGACCGAGCTGCACGCCGATCTTGGCGGGCGTTTCCCCATGCACGTAGTCGACGATGCGTCGAAACGCCGCCGCTTGCTCGTCATTCCACAAGCCGAGACAGCCCGGAGTGATGCGAGCATCGGGCGACGTACAGGTCATCTCCGGGAACACCAGCGCCGCACCGCCCATCGCACGCGAGCCCAAATGAACCAGATGGAAGTCATTGGGCATGCCATCTTCGGCCGAATACATCGCCATCGGTGACACGACGATGCGATTGTGCAGCGTCATCCCGCGCACCTTGTACGGAGTAAACATCGGCGGCGGAACGACGCCGCCCGCCTCGACCTCGACGCCGGCGCGCGCAGCAAACCAGCGCTCAAAGTTCCCCAGCCACACCTTATCTCGCAGTCGCAGATTCTCGTGGCTGATTCGTTGCGACCGAGTCAGCATGGAGTACATGAACTGCTCGGGCTCCAGCTGATCGGCATAGCGATGGCCGACCACCTCGAACCACTCCATCGCGTTGCGCGCGGCGTTCTGGATGCGCGCCACGTCGACTCGGCGAATCTGCTCGTAGGCTTCGAGCACAGCCGGGATCTTGTCCGCATCGTGACCGGCAATGTCGAACTGATTGGTCAGCTCGATCGCATCGTCGATGGCGAGCTTGGTGCCCGAGCCGATTGCGAAATGCGCGGTATGCGCACTGTCGCCCATGAGCACGACATGACTCTTGCCGTTGTAATGACTCCAGCGCTCGCACACCAGCCGGTTGAAGTTCAACCACGACGAACCGCGCAGGTGCCGCGCGTTGGTCATCAGCCGATGACCGCCGAGCGTCTCCGCGAAGATCTTCTCGCAGAAGGCGATCGACTGATCCTGATCCGCTTCGTCCAGCCCGTGCGCCTTGAACGTTTCCTCGGTGGTTTCGACAATGAAGGTCGAGGTCTTATCGTCGAAGCGGTAGATGTGCGCCTGGAACCAGCCATGCTCGGTGCGCTGGAAATCGAACGTGAAGGCGTCGAATGTTTTATCGGTGCCGAGCCAGACATAGCGATTCGGCCGAACCTGCAGATCGGGCTGGAAGGTGGCCGCGTACTTGTTCCTGATCCGCGAGTTCACCCCGTCGGCGGCGATGATGAGATCGGCGTCGGGGAACTCTTCGTCGCCCTGGACATCGCGCTCGAACACCAGCTCGACGCCCACTTCCACGCAGCGCTCCTGCAGGATGTTGAGCATCTTCCTGCGCCCGATGCCGACGAAGCCGTGACCGCTGGTGCGCAGCTTCTGACCCTTGAAGACGAGCTCGATGTCGTCCCAGTGATTGAAAGCATCCTCGATGGCAGCCGCGGTCGGCGGATCCCACTTGCGCATCGCTTGCATCGTGGCGTCCGAGAACACCACGCCCCAGCCGAACGTGTCGAAGGGGCGGTTACGCTCGACCACCGTAACCTGGTGGGCAGGGTGCTTGCGCTTCATCAGGAGCGCGAAGTACAGCCCCGCCGGGCCACCACCGATGCATACGATTCGCATGGACTTGTTCTACCTCTGCAGCGAGATCGCTCGAGTCACGGCGCGATCCTCACGATCGTAACTAGCATGCGACCTCGACCCATAAACTTCAAGCCTAAAATGTTTCAGCGAACGAACGTCGCGAGGCGCGCGTTGCTGATTAAGAGGCGAGCGAAAGGTGGGACTTCAGGCCCTCACCCTTCTCGTCCGCCAGCGCTTTGGCGCGAGCCTGCGCCAACCATTGGGCAGTGCGCTGCTCCGGCGGCAGCGCGAAAAAGGCGGCACGGATGGCCTCGAAGTTGCGCAGACCGCGCTCGAACGTGTCACCGTAACCCTTGATGAGTCGCTGGCAACGCACCCACTCCAACGCCAGGCCGAGATCGCTGCCGGCCGCGCCTTGCACGTCGGCGAGCCAACGCTCGATGCGTGCCTGCTCTTCACGATAGCGCAGCGAGCTGCGCCGAAAGCGACGGTACTTCGCCAGAGCTCGCAGGACCAGGAACCACCGAAGACTGGTGGTCTCGACATGGCGGCCTTTCTGAAAGAATCGATCGAGAGTGGACGACAGGCGCTTCGAACTCAGCACGGCGTGACCCAAGCCCGCCGGCAACGTTTCGCATATTTCCTGCAGGCGCGGATGCATGAACTCCGTGACGCTCAAGTGCTGCTCGTCGCCCGCTCGTACTTCGGTGCGAACACGCTGCATGCGACTGGCGCGCGTCTTGAGATCGGCGACACGGATCGTGTCTTCGTAGCTCATCCACAGCGCGAGATGACGAGCCGCCTCAGCGGACACCTCGAACGGCGCGCGATCCAGAGCGGCAATCTTCTCCAAGCGATCGAGATAGAGCTCGGCGTAGGCGCCATCCTGATAATCCATCAATCGCTGCACGCCATGCAGAGCATTCGCATGCGCCGGCGGCGGCAATCGACTGATCAGACGCGCGTGCAACTGCTGCCCCATCGGCGTCGTTGGCTGCGGCAACGCGTGACCTGGCTCGGCAGGCAACGCGATGGCGCCGCTGGCCGCGCGAAAGCCCTGATCGAACCCGGCGAGATTGCTCTTCACCGCAATGCCACTGTCTTTGATGGCCTGCTCGAATGCCTCGCGCGTGAAAGGCAACACCTCGCTGCCAGCCAGCGCACCGAACATGACGGCACTGATGACGCTGGCGGAACGTTCAGTCGCCGCGTCCATATCGAATCCGATGAATCGTTTCGAGCGCTGGCCCGCCGCCTCGATGATCCGCTCGCTGCTGCCGCGACCATCACCCATCGCGGCCTTCTCAGCAATGGCGTAAACACGATGCGTCGAGGTAATCAACGTCGTGCGATCCGCGCTCACAAAATTCCGCAGCAGCGCGCGGCCTGCTTCCATCAGCTCGGACGCGATGACCACGTCCACGTCACCGGGCACGGGCATCTGCGCCATGATCGGTTGACGTCCATCCACCGAGCGCGCCAGCTCGATGTAATAAACAGTCGAGCCGGTGCGCTGAGCGACGCCAGGAACGGACGTGCCCTGCGCCAGCCAGCCATTGTGAAGCGCGACCTCTTGAATCCAGTCGGCGAGCACGCCGCCACCCTGCCCGCCCATGGCAAGAATGGCGATACAGATGCGATTGCGCTTGGGATCGTGGGTATTCATCAGAACGCCTGCGCAGCGCGCGACCGCTCATCACGACGCTGCAGGAAGCCAATCATCGCCAGCGCGATGCGCTTGCGAATACGCTCCCAGCGGGTCGGATTCGAAACGACTTGGGCTCGATAGAAGCTCGGACACAGCACGGCGGCATGCGCGACTTCGCCGCACAGTCCGCAACCGACACAGCTGTTCTCCACATGAGCGACCGGATCCTGCCGCAACGGATCAGGATTGGGTTTGATGGACAACGAGGGACAGCCCGACAGCCGGATGCAACTGTGATCGCCCGTGCATGTGTCGCTATCGACACCGAAGCGCTCGCGCACGACGCGCTTGCCATCTGCGATCGCCTTTTTCACCAGCGGCTTTTCGCGGCGCTGCCGGTTGAGCATGCACTCCGACTGGGCCACGATGATTTTGGGCCCTTTCTCTGGTGACGTCATTGCTTCACGCAATGCCGATGTCATCTGCTTCAGATCGTAGGTGCGATTGATCGTCTTCACCCACTTCGCGCCGATGCCGCGCACCGCATTTTCGATGGGATGACGCGTCGTACGCACTTTGTTGTCGGCGCGCGAGGAAAGAATGTCCTGTCCGCCAGTCGCCGCCGAGTAACCGTTGTCGATGATGACGGTGACAGTATCGTCCTTGTTGAAGACGGCGTTGCCGATGCCCGAGGTGAGACCGTTGTGCCAGAACCCACCATCGCCCATGACCGCGATGGCACGTTTATCTTTCGGCTTGAAGGCCGACGCGCCCGCCGTTCCCAGGCCATAGCCCATGGTCGTGTTGCCGATGTTGAAGGGCGGCAGGATGGAAAAGAGATGGCAACCGATATCTGCGGACACGTGCGTCGCGCCGATCTCGCGCTCCAACAGTTTCATCGAAGTAAAGATCGGGCGCTCGGGACACCCGGTGCAGAAGCCCGCGGGCCGGCCAGGAATCTGACTGGCAACAGCAGCCGGCAGCTGAGAAGTCACTGCCTGCGGCAACTCGATGTTCGCAGCCCACTGGCCCAGAAACTTCCTGAGCCCGTCGATAATTACCTGTGCCGTGTATTCACCGCTTCGCGGCAACATTTCCTTGCCGACGATGCGCGTCTGCAGATCGGCCCGGCGCACCAACGTATTCAGTTCGTGCTCGATGAACTCCGGCTGACCTTCCTCGATGATGAGCACCGCACGCTTACCCTGGCAGAACTCACTGACCTCTTCCGGAATCAGCGGATAAGTAACGTTCAAACAGTAGATGGGCAGCTGCGCGTCGCCGAACGCGTCGGACAGTCCCAGCAATTCCATCGCGCGATTCAGATTGTTGTACAGGCCACCCTGCACGATGATGCCGATCTCGTTGTCGCTCGGACCGAACCACTCGTTGAGCTTCTGGTCGCGAACGAAGGCGACACCGGCCGGCCAGCGCTTCTCGACCTTCTCCACTTCGTGCAGAAAGTTTGCCGGCGGCAACACGATGCGGCTGGTATCACGCACTGCGGACGCAGCGGCGTCGCCGACGGTCATCGGCGGACGTACGTTGTCCTTTGCTACGAAGCTGCCCGTCATGTGGCAGGAGCGGACGCGCAGCTCCAGCATCACCGGCGTGTTGGACGCCTCCGACAGCTGAAATCCCTTCTCGACGGCACCGACGATGCTCGTCAGATTCGGACGCGGATCGAGCAACCACATCTGCGATTTCATCGCGAAGGCGTGCGTGCGCTCCTGCATGATCGAGGAGCCTTCGCCGTAGTCTTCACCGACGATGATCAATGCACCGCCGGTGACTCCGCCAGACGCAAGATTGGAGAGCGCATCGCTGGCGACGTTGGTGCCGACCACCGACTTCCAAGCAACGGCACCTCGCAACGGATAGTTCACCGACGCCGCCATCATCGCGGCGGCGGTTGCCTCATTCGCGCTCGCTTCGAAATGCACGCCAAGACTGGTCAGCAACTCATTGGCGTCCGCGAAGACGTCCATGAGATGGCTGATGGGCGAACCTTGATATCCGCCCACGTACGCGACACCCGATTGCAGCAACGCTTTGGTCACTGCAAGGATGCCTTCGCCGGTGAATGTTTCGCCCGAGCCGGCCTCGAGCTTCTTCACCTCTGCCTTGAAGGAGCGCTCCGCCATCTTAGCTTCCGGCCACCAGCGCCAGCACGCGCAGCGGGCTGCCCGAACCGTCGCGAATCTTCAGAGGCGCAGCCACGATCAGTGCACCGACCGGCGGCAGCTGGTCGAGATTCTCCAGACACTGCAGGCCATAGCGTCCTGCGCCATGAAACAGTGTGTGTGCAGGATAAGGAGGATTGAGCAGATGCGCCTGCCCGGCATCGGTACCGATGGTCTCGACACCAAAGCCGAGCGCATCGCGCTGCTCGATGAGATAACGAACTGCGTCGCCGGACGGACCCGGCGTATGCGCGCCGTCTTCGCGACGATTCGTATATTCCTCCGTGCTTCGCTTCGACCAGTCGGTACGGAACAGAACCCAATGACGTGGCGGAATCTTGCCGTGCTTGGCTTCCCACGCCTGAATGTGCTCTACCTCGAGCAGGAAGTCGGGATTGGCCGCAGCTTCCTTGGAGAAGTCCAGGACCACGGCAGGTGCCACGAAGTCCCGCACCGGGACTTTGTCGACGGAGTTGTCGGCCAGGTTGGCGCCGCTCACCCAGTGCACCGGCGCATCGAAATGGGTGCCCGTGTGCTCACTGACGGTGAAGTTGCTCCAGTACCAGGCGACGCCCCGCTCGTCATAACGCGAGATCACCTCGCGAGAGAACGCTGCACACTGCCCGAACTGGGGCGGCAGGACCAGGACCGGCGTGTCCTCGGACAATGTTTGCGTCAGGTCGACGACCTTGATGGCGCCACTGGCGACATCTGCTGCGAAATTCATCAATCGCTGCGTGCTCGACATAGCCATCCCCCTCTATCATTGGGCTTGTGGCAATATGCGCCGGGAAACTTGCAAATGCAAGTAACTGGGATCCTTTCGAGAACAGGCCATGGCAAAAGACCTTCGTCCCCAGGGCGACCCCGGCTCGGAGTCGTTCCACGTCGATCGGTACCCGTTTTACCAGCTGAACCGCCTGGTCAGCCGCTACAACGTGGTCATCGAGACGGAGCTGCGTCGCATAAAGATCGACATTCCGACCTGGCGCGTGCTGATGATTCTGGGTGAGCAGTGCCCGCAGCCGATCGGCCAGGTGGCCAAACTCGCGGTCATCAATATCTCTACGATGATGCGCATCGTGGAGCGGATGGAGAAGGCCAATCTGATCAAGACGGCCCCGAGCGAATCCGACGGCCGCATCACCGAGCTGACGCTGACCGCCGCGGGCCGAGCCAAGCTGGCTGCAGCCCGCAAGATCACCGCGCCGATCTATCAACGCCTCATTGGCGGCTTCTCGGCGGACGATTTCTCACATCTGTTGGATTTGTTGAATCGGCTGCACAAGAACCTCGAGGGCTGAGTGCCGCGCGTCAAACGTTGAACAGCATCTCCCCGCGTCGCTCCGCAAAGCGCCAGCCTTGCGGCGTGCGGACGAAGCGGTCGGAGAAGCGGCCGACGAGATGCATCGTGGCCTTGCGCCCGCGACCCAATTCATTCTCTGCATCGGTCGGCGCCGCGAAGAACAGAATCCGGGCGGAACCGGACGCTTCCGAATCGCTCTGCGGCGTGATGAACACGTTCGTGACCATGTGCATGGCCACGTGTGGGCTCAGTCGCATGCGATACGAGGCGATAACGTCATCCACCGTCATCGCGCGCTCTGGCTCCGCGGGGCGATAGAACAAACCATCGGGCGCGAACACGTCTTTCAGCTGCTCATAGCGTCCGGAGTCCACCAGCTCGGTAAAGAGCAGCACCAGACGAGAGCATTCGCGCTCGATTTCGGCTGCCGCGGTCGAAGAGAGATTGTGGGTCATCACGCTGCCTTGTCACGAAACTCGAGGCGTTCGAAGAATGCATGCATGCGCTGCATCGCCGTCTCCAGCCGCGTCAGCGACTGCGACCCGAAGCAGACTCGCAAATGCCCCTCGCCCGCCGGACCATAAAAGCTGCCAGCCTCGACGATCACCTTGCACTGATCGAGCAGCGCGTCCGCGAGCTGCTGCGAAGACCAACCGGTGGCCGATATGTCTGGGAACGCGTAGATGCTGCCTTCGGACAGCTCACAGCGAACTCCGCGCATGCGCTTGAGCGCGCTCACGACGAAATCGCGCTTGTAGCGATCGTCATCGACCATGTTTTTCACCGCGGCGGCGCCGTCCACGATGCCCGCCAACGCGCCGTACTGAATGAAGCTGTTGACGTGCGTCACTTCGCTGGTCGTGATCTTCAGCATGGCATTGATCAGCTCCTGTGAAGCCGTGACATAGCCGAGCCGCCAGCCATCCATCGCATAAGCCTTGGTGAACGCAAACATCGAGATGGTGCGCTCGGTCATGCCGGGCAACGACGCAATGCTCACGTGCTGGTGCTGATCGAATGTGATTTGCTCATACACCTCGTCCGAGATGACCAGCAGATCGTGACGCACACACAGCTGCGCCAGACTTTCGAGCTCGGCGCGGGTATAGACGCGTCCGGTCGGATTGCAGGGATTGACCAGCACGATCGCCTTGGTGCGATCGGTGATGTGCGGCTCGATCAGCGCTGCATTGATGGAAAAATTGTTCTTCGCATCCAGCGGCGCGACCACGGGCGTGCCACCTGCGAGCGCGACCTTACCCACATGCTGCGGATAGAACGGCTCGAGCAGAATGACTTCATCGCCCGGATCGATGGTCGCCATGAACGCGGCGTACGACGCCTGCGTCAGTCCGTTGGTGACGAGGACCTGCTCGGCGCTGCTCTGAATGCCGTTGAACGTCTGCAGCTTTTTCGCGAGCGCGTTGCGCAGCTCCGGTTGTCCGCGAAAATCGCTGTAGTGCACTTTGCCTGAGAGCAACGCCTTGATCGTAGCGTCCTTGATGAGCGCAGGCGTATCGTGACAGGGACGGCCGAGTTCCAGATGAATGTACTCGTCGCTCGCGAGCTCCGCAGCGCGACCCGCCATGCCATAACTCTTCGGCGGCGACTGGGTGATACGTTTCGCCAGAAAGCTCATGACGTCACCTCCGCTTCACGGACGAATTCCAACTCGCACACACCGTTGCGCCGAATGGCCTGGCAACCCGCCTGATACCTGGCGAAATCCTCGGGCACGATGCGTGCCGCAACCGATCCCATGATCCAGCCCATGGGCATCAACAGGCGCGCGCCATCGCCATAGAACAAACCCACATCGAACACGTCAGTGTCGGGCATGCCCTTCCACTGCCCACGCGCGGCGAGCACGGTCGCGATCTCTCCTGCGGCGGGAAAGCTCGTGCCGTTTTCCAAGGGCATGCCTTCGAGCACGCGAGGATCGGGGAATTTTGCGCCCGGCACAGGACACGAGATCTCGGGGCCGGTCCACATGGCATGCTGCGCAAAGTGCCGACCGCTGGCGCCTGCGAGCGCCCACAGCGCCGCGGCGGCGCGCGGCGCCTTGTCGTCGAGCAACTCCGCACGAACGTCGAGCCCGCTGCGTTCCTCACGAATGCGAATGTATCTTGCCACTTCGGTCACCTTCTTCTCGGGTCAGGGGCGGCCAGCGGCCCAATCCCTGATTACTCCATAATACGGATACAGCGGCGCAAACAGTTTCTGTACCAGCGCCGAACTCGCGCCTTCAGGGCGGGTGATAGGCAGCGGCAGATCGCTCGTGCGCTCGCTAGTCACGTATTGCGCGATCGCCTCGCCCAGCGCCGTCGACATCGCGATTCCTCGCCCGTTGCAAGCCACCGGCGCGATGACACCATCGTCGAATACCGAAAGCTGCGGTAAGCGCGAGCGAGTCACCGAGGCGACACCGGACCAGACAAACTCGATCGCCGGCACCTGGGGCAGAGACAAATGCTTGCGCAGTCGTCGCGCCATCAATCCTGCCGCGATTTCCGCCGTCATGCCCCAGGCATCGACGGTACCGGTGATCAATCGCCAGTCGCGATCGAATCGATACGTGAACAGATTCGAACGCGTATCCGACAGACATTCGCCATGCTTGAACAGATGAGCACGCTGCGCCTCTGGAATGGGCGCGGTCGCACACTGCCAGATCTTCATCGGAATGATAGATCGTTCCAGATCGGCATACGGGCCGCTGGACCGTCCGTTTGTGCAAAGGATGGCTTGATTCACCAGCGCTCGCCCCTGCTTCGAGGCGACCACGAGCTTGCCGTTGTGTCGCTCGATCGAGCGCACCGCAGAGCCTTCAAAAATCTGCGCGCCCAGGCGCTCGGCCGACCGGGCCAGGCCCACCGTGTAGTCCACCGGCTGCAGCGTGCCGCCCTGGCGGACCATCCAACTGCCCACATAACCAGGAACGCCGCTGCGGCGGTATGTTTGTTCGCCGTCGAGCACTTCCACTGGAAATCCCGCTCGTTCCCAGTCGCGCGCCACCTGCTGCACACGACGCCACGAATCGGGACCGTGCGCCGGCTGATACCAACCCGATTGCTTGGCATCGCATGAGATGTCCTGCTCTCGGATCAAATCGAAAACGCGATTCGCCGCCGAGCCGGTCATCTGGACCAGCCGCGCGCCGGTATCGCCAAGCGCTTTGATCACGTCACTCGGGCCGCCAAACGTAAACGTCGGCACCACGAATCCGCCGGGGCGCGATGAAGCGCCCTCAGCGACCCGTTGACCTTCGATGACGATGACCGATACGCCGCGCGACGCTAGTGTCAGGGCAGTGACCGCCCCCATGATGCCGCAGCCGATGACCGCGACATCCGCTTTCACATCTCCGCTGAGGATGGGAAAGGTGGGCGCGATCTCGGCCGTCTCGCGCCAGAGAATATTCCTCTTGAGTGACATTCGTCCTCGATCGAGCAGCTCGCGCCTGTTCCAGCGCAAGCTGCTCTTTCTGTGCCTCGATGCGTGTCTTTATTAATTAATATCTGAACGTGGCGCTGACGCCGTAGGTGCGCGGATCACCCAGGAAGTTCTGCGACGGGAAGATACCGCCGTAGTTGTCGTATGAGGTCGACACATACAACTTATCCGTGAGATTGCGTCCCCACAACGCGAACTCCCAGCGCTCGTCCGGGCTCGTGAAGCCAACACGCGCGTTGAGCAAGGCATACGAATCCTGCGAGCTCTGGCCACGATTGTTCACGGAGTAATACGTCTTGCCCCGGAACGAACCGTCGACCATCACATAGCTGCCGAATCCCATGTTCTCCGTCGGCAGGTCGTAACGCACGATCGCGCTGCCGGTTATTTCCGGCGCGTTGGCGAGACGATTGCCTTGATAGTCGGCCTGCACCTGCGGATTGATCTTGGTGATCTCCGTCTTCATGGCGTTCGCCGACAGACGCACCAGCAGCCGGTCGGTGGGCCGCGCGGTGAGATCCGCTTCCAAGCCGTAGACTTCAGCGTCGCCGGCGTTGTTCAGCACGATGACGTTGATGCCGCTGCGGATCTCGGTCACGAATGCCTGGAAGTCCTGGTAATCGTAGTAGTACAGCGCCGAGTTGAGCTGCAGCTTGCCGCCGAGCCAGCTGCTCTTCGCGCCCAGCTCGTAGGCGTACAGATTCTCGCCGACGAACGGGTCGAGCTCGGCCGGGTTGAACGCGATCGCGCTCTTGTAACCGCCGCTCTTGAAGCCCTTGCTGACGCTGGTGTAGAGCATCACGTCGTCGGTCAGATCGAAATCCAGACCGATCTTGCCGGTGACCACGTCTTCACGCAGCGTATCGTCGATGCCCGCCACGGGCGTGGGCAATCCCGCCGAGGTGCCGAACGGATTCGTATCCAGCGCGTCGTACTTGAAGGTTTTCTTTTCTTCGGTATAGCGAGCGCCACCGGTCAGACGCAAACGGTCGGTCAAGCGATACTGCACCTGACTGAACAACGCATACGACGTGGTCTTCTGCAGGGCGTCGATGCTGACGCGCGTCCGGAAGAAATGATCGTCCAGCGCCTGATGGATGTCCGAGCCGAGCTGGTCCCAGGAATAATAGGCGCCGACCATCCACGAGAACGGCCCGTCGCCGTTGGAGGCCAGACGCAGCTCCTGACTGAACGCCTCGATGTCGTCGTTGAACAATGAATCGAGCAGCACCAGGGCCGAGCCGTCGGAATCATCTCCCGAGGAACGCTTGAAATCGATGTAGCCGGTGACCGAGGTCAACGTCGCCATGCCCATGTCGTATTTGACGTTGAGCATCACATCGCGCGAGCTCGTGTCGGCGACGTGTCCGTACACCTCGCTCGCTTCGACCGTGCGGCGATCCGGCGTCGGATCGAAGTAACCCAGAGAGTTGACGCAGTTGCCTTCGTCGCGAATGCCCTGCAGGAAACCCGAGCAAGGACCACCGCCCGGCGCGTAGTAACCAACGTGCTCGCGTAGCTGTGTATCGGAGCGATCCTCGAGGATCGAAGCCTTCAACAACACTTCGAGATCGTCAGTCGGCGTCCACAGCGCCATCAGACGCGCGGCTTTCACATCTTTGTCGCCGATCTTCTCGCCCGTCAGCGCATTCGTTTGCCAGCCGCCGGACTGATCGGTGACCTTGCCTGCAAAGCGCAGAGCCAGGGTGTCGGTAATACCACCACCGATCGCACCTTCGATATCAGTACGCCCGAAGCGCCCGTAGGAGGCAGTTGCGTAAGCGTCGAACTGCTGACTCGGGGCTTTGCTGATGAAGTTGATCGCACCGCCCGTGGTATTACGGCCGTACAGCGTGCCCTGCGGACCTTTGAGCACTTCGATGCGCTCGAGGTCGAACACCGGGAAACCGAGCAGCGGGGTGAACGGCTGCACGATGTCATCCAGATACACGCCGACCGTCGGATTGTTGTTGGCGAACGTGTCGTTCAGGCCGATGCCGCGGATGGCAAATACCGGGTTCGCATCACCGCGCGAGCCCACGGCAAACACGCCAGGGGAAATCCCCGACAAATCGCTGGCTTTGGTGAGGTTGAGTTGTTGAGCCTGCTCTCCCGAGAGGGCTGTGATCGAAATCGGCACCTTCTGCAGCGTCTCGGCCCGACGTTGGGCTGTGACGACCACTTCTTCGACGCTGACTGCAGCGCTGTCCTGGGCCATCGCGGGAGCGGCGGCGCAGAACGACAGAACGCACAGACCAGTCAGACGACCGCGCGCGGATGGCGGCCTTTTATACGAATGCATGCGGAACCTCCCAAGCAGGCGATCGGGTTCGTCCGCGTCGGGCCGACTCACAGCCGGTTGGGCGACGCGTGGGCCGGGACCTTAGCAACAAAAAAACTTGGATACAATATCCTGGATCCCGTAAGCTCCGCCCAAGCGTGCAAAGACGACGGGGTCAACCCGTCGCAATTTCACGCCGGACCATGCCGACGCTTGGGGTAGGAGTGACTGATGGCTGATGAGAATCGAGTTTTCGTCGGAATCGACGTAGGCGGCACCTTTACCGACCTCGTTATGTTCGATCCGACATCCCACGCCTTGAAGACGGTCAAGGTGCCTTCCACGCCGCCGGAGTTCTGGCCTTCCGTGGTCGCCGCGCTCGAAGCAGCGGGCATCGAGAAGAAGCAGCCGGTGACCATCCTGCACGGCACGACCGTGCATCTGAACGCGTTCCTCGAGCGCAAGGGCGTGAAGACGGCGCTGATTACGACCGCGGGCTTTCGCGATATTTATGAGATGCGCCGGGGCAATCGACCCCGCCCCTACGACATCCATTTCAAGTACCCGACGCCGCTGGTGCCGCGCAAACATATCTTCGAGATCGAAGAGCGCACCGCCGCCGACGGCACCGTCATCAAGGCGCCGAATATCGCCGAGCTGAGCAAGATCGCCGAGCAGATTCGCGCCGCCGGCATTCAGAGCGTCGCCATTTGTTTCCTGCACAGCTATCGCAATCCCGAGAACGAGCGCATCGTCGAGGAAGCACTCAAACAATTGCTGCCCGATGTGTTCGTGTGCGCGTCTTTTCAGATCTGTCGCGAATGGCGCGAGTACGAGCGCACCAGCACCGCGATCATCAACGCGTACGTCTCGCCGATTCTCAAGCAATATCTCACTCGCCTGGAGAACGCGCTCGAGCAGTGGCCGGACAACCGTTTATTCCTGCTGCAATCGAACGGCGGCCTCATCAGCGCGCGTGAAGCGAAGGACAAAGGCATCCTCACATTGCTGTCCGGCCCGGTGGGCGGCAACGTCGCGGGCCGCATGCTGGCCGCGACCGGCGATCGCAATTTGATTTGTATCGACATGGGCGGCACGAGCTTCGAAGCAAGTCTCGTGGTCGAAGGCGCCTCGGCCATTCGTACCGAGCGCGAAGTCGGCGGCTTCCCCATTCTCGCGCCCCTCGTCGACATTCATACGATTGGCGCAGGCGGCGGCTCGCTCGCCTGGAGCGATGGCGGCTTGCTGCGCGTCGGCCCGCAGAGTGCAGGCGCCCGCCCCGGCCCTGCGGCTTACGGCAACGGCGGCACCGAACCCACGGTGACCGATGCCAACCTCGCACTCGGTCGCATTCGCGACGATGCCACGCTTGGCTCGGGTCTGAAGTTACATCGCGATCTGGCACGCGCTGCGGCCGCCCGCTTCGGCTCGACGCTCTCGCTCGAATGTGACTCCACGGCGCAAGGCATCCTCGATGTCATCAACGAGCAGATGGCGAACGCCATTCGCACGATCACCGTGCGTCGTGGCATCGACCCGCGCACTTTCTCGCTCGTGGCTTATGGTGGTGCCGGCCCGATGCATGCGGCGGAAATCGCGCGACTGCTCGGTATTCGCAAAGTGATCGTGCCGCAATCCGCTGGTGCCTTCTCGGCGTGGGGCATGCTGCAGTCGGATCTGATTCACGACCTGGCAGAAACCTCGGCCACGCAGCTCAACACCCTCGATTGGCAGCGCGTGCGCGAACAGTTCGCTCCGATGGAAGCTGAATTGAAGGCTCGCCTGCTCGGCGAAGGCGCCGCCGCCAAGGCAATCGCCTTCGAGCATGCGCTCGATATTCGCTACAGCGGTCAGGAATATGCGATCTCGGTGCCGCTCGACGGTTCCATTCTCGATCCGAAGGCGGATCCGGCGCGGAACTACTCGACCGTACGCGCGAAATTCGATGCGCTTTACGAAGCCACCTATGGTCACAGCAATCCGCAGGAGCTCGCCGAAGTCGCGACGCTGCGCCTGCGCGCGATCGGCAAGACCAGCCTCAATGCGACCGCGTTCGCCTCGGCGACTCGCATCGAAGAGGATCTCGGCTTCGCCACGCGCACTCGCACCGTTCTATTCGACGGAACGCCGCGCGAAACGCAGTTCATCGCGCGCCGTGACTTGAAGAAGGGAGAAATCGTCGCCGGTCCGCTGGTCGTCGAGGAAGCGACCTGCACGACCATCGTGCCGCCCGACTTCACTGCGACCATCGACGATCAAGACAATCTGGTCCTGGCCCTGCGGGAGAATGCGTAATGAGCCGCCGCAACGATCCAATCACCACCGAAGTCATTCGCAACGCCTACAACGCGATTGCAGATGACATGAGCGCCGTCATTTCGCGCAGCGCCTACTCTCCGATCATTTACGAAGCGCACGACTACGGCATCGCCATCTTCGACGCCAAAGCACGCATCCTCGGGCAGTACGCCGGCCTGCCGCTGTTCACCGGCGGACTCGATGCTGGTTTGAAAGAAACGATCAAGAAGTATGGCTTCGAGAACCTCAAAGACGGCGACGTCTTCACCATCAACGACACCTACATGACGGGCGGACACCTCAACGACGTCGATGTGATCGGCGTGGTTGCTACCGACGGCGTCATCGACGGCTTCCTGTGTCTGCGCGCACACTGGGCCGACATCGGCACGGCCGAGCCCGGCTTCCCAGTCAACAGCCGCAATATCTTCCAGGAAGGCATGCGCTGGGGCCCCACCAAGATCATGAGCGAAGGCAAGTGGGTGCAGGACGTAATCGATCTGCTCTGCATCAACAGCCGCGTGCCGAAGACGCTGATGGGCGATCTGAATGCGATGATCGCGTCGCTGCGACTCGGCGGCGATCGGCTGAAGTGGCTGAGCCAGCGCTTCGGTCGCGACACGCTTGACGAAGCGACCAACGCAATCTTCGAGGCCACCGACAGCAAGTTCCGCGCATTCATCTCGTCGATTCCCGATGGCGTCTATGTCGCCGAGGGCTGCTCCGACAATGACGGTGTCACCGACGATCCCGTGCAGGTGAAAGTCACCGTCACGATCAAGGGCGACCGCATGCAGGTCGACACCACCGGTTCGAGCAAGCAGCGTCCGGGAAATTTGAACACGGGCTTTCCCAACACGGTATCCGCCGTGCGCCTGGCGCTCGCCCTGCTCTATCCCGAGGCGGAGCCGGACATCAACGATGGCAGCTTCCGCGCCATCGATGTGATCTCCGAGCCGGGCTCGATCTTCCATGCGCAGGATCCGGCGCCGTGCATGCGACCGCATCCGGTCATGCTGCTGCTCGATCTGATCATCAAGGCGCTCGCGCCTGTGCTGCCTGAGCACGTGGCCGCGGGACTGCCGGGCGATTCCTGGAACGTCTTCATCATCGGTCAGCACCCGCAGACCGGCCGCACCTTCATGAGCGGCGAATCGCTCGATGGCGGCTGGGGCGCGTCGAGTCGCGGCGACGGTGTGAGCTGTGTGATTCATTCCGCCGCCGGCGACTTCCGAAACATTCCGGTGGAGACGCTCGAAAACCGCGTGCCGGTGCGAATCAACCGCATGCAGTTCGGCGTCGACAGCGGCGGTGCCGGCGAATTCCGAGGCGGCCAGAATCTGGTCAAGGAATATGAGCTGCTCACCGATGCGGGCATCACGCTGCACTTCGATCGCGCCAAGACGCCGCAGTGGGGTCTGTTTGGCGGACAGCACGGCGCCAAGCCCAAGGTGACGGTGGTCCGCGCCAATGAGACCGAAGGCGAAGTGATTCGCAAGGTCGAGCAGTTGCCGATGAAAGCCGGCGATCGCTTCATCGCCGAGACGGGCGGTGGCGGCGGCTTCGGCGATCCGCGCAAGCGCTCGCCGAAGTTGCTGCAGGAAGACATGCTCAACGGCAGCGTCAGCGAGCAAGCAGCCAAGTCTGTCTACCACAAACAGGCGTAGCGTCTCATGCCAGCACACGTCACCCCGAACAGCCCTGTCGAGCGACAGGATTTCTCACTGTTGCAGATGGCGGCGCTCGTGTTCGTCGTGTGCACTGGCTTCTCCTCGCAGATGGTCATGCCGTTGTGGATCGGCGCGATCATCGACGACTACGGCATGTCCCGCAGCGTCGCTGGCTCGATCGGCGCGGCGGAGATGGCGGTCGTCGCCATCGTGTCGTTTGCGCTGGCGATCCGCGTCCATCGCTTCAAGGCAAGGTCCACCGTTCTGGTGGGCCTTGTCTGTTTGATATGCGGCAACCTGCTCGCAGCCTTCATGAAAGATCCCGTCGCACTGACGGCCGCGCGCGTGCTGGTAGGCTGCGGCAAAGGTATCGTCGTCACGATTTCATTCAGCCTGGCAGCGGGCACGTCCCATCCGATTCGAGCCTTCGCGGTCCTCAATGCTTCATACGCGTTGTTCTCGACAGTGTTCTTCCTAGTGATGCCTGCGGTCATCGCGGCCGGCGGCGCCTCGGGCTGCTTCGCTGTTCTCTCGGCAGTGTCGGTCGTCAGCCTGCTGGCGATGACTCGCTATCCGGAGCGCCGCATGCAGGGCACAGACATGCACCGCATGAGCTTTCGGAACATTCAAGGCTACGGGCTGATCGCGTTTGTCGCGTTGATCGTGCTGTGGATCGGCCACAACGCCATCTGGACATTCGTCGAGCGCATCGGCTTGGGCCTGGACTTCACGGCCGCTCAGATCGGACAGGTGCTGTCCGTCGCCGCTTTCATCACCATTTGCGGACCGTCGCTGGCGCGAGTGATCGACACGCGCTTCGGTCATACGCAGCCGGTGCTCGCCGCGATCAGCTTGAAGGTCGTGATTACGTTGCTGCTGGTCTACACGACCTCGCAATGGATGTACGCCGCGCTCGTGCCCGCCTTCATGCTGCTGGCGTTGTTCATGTTGCCGTACTTCCAAGGGATTCTGTCGCTGGCAGATCCAGCGGGCCGGCTTGCCGCGGCGGCATCCGCCGCCATGACGATGGGTAGCTCGCTCGGCTCGCTGCTCGGCGGCTGGACGGCCGATACGTTCGACTACGAAGGCTTGGGATGGGTGGCGGCGACGAGCTTCGCAATCGTGATCGTGATGGTGGCGATGATCACGAGACGACTTGGGAGCCCGTCGACGCAGACAGCTCCCGTTCTTGAGACGCAGCGCGAAGCTGGCTAGCTTCGCGCAGCTCCAGACAGCGCCGCCTCATAGGTCGAGCGCACGTCGGTCTCGTTCCAGCTGATGTGGCTGCGAAGCGCGGCGATGGCCTCCTCGTTGCGCCCTGCCTCGAGCAGATCGAGCAGGTTCAGGTGCTCCTGATCGCTCTCTTGCTGAATCTCGGCGGACAGGTAGCGCTGCATCCTGAGGTATCGATCCGCCCGCATCAGCAGTTGATCGAGCACTTGCATGGTGAGCGGCAGATCCGCCACGGCGTAGAGCGTCTTGTGAAACTGAAAATTCAGCCGACCCCACTCATTGAGGTCCGAGCACGTACGTGACGCGACCACGAGCTCGCGAGCCTTCGCAATCACTGCCGGTGTGAGTTTCGGGATGGCCTGCTCGAGCAGAAACGGCTCGAGCATGCTGCGCAGCTTGTAGATCTCCTCCACTTCACGCAGCGACAAGTGAGGAATCAACGCGCCACGATACTGCTCGCGAACGACGAAGCCCTCCGCTTCCAGCAGCGCCAGTGCTTCGCGGATGGGAATGCGGCTGACGCCCAGCTCCTGCGCCAGGGCCTCCTGCCGCAGGAAATCACCCGCCTTGTATTGGCCGCTCAGGATTCTCTGGCGAACGATGCGAGCGACCTCCGCAGCAGTCGTGCTGCGTGCCAGCCGCGGGGCGCCCTTCAGGTCTGGAGAGCCTTCTCTTTCCATGGTGCATCTTTTAGTGGAGCTGGTTCTTGAAGAAACGGCCGTCCTTCATGATCGCCAGCAGCTCTTTGCCTTCGTCTTCCAACAGCTGCAGGTTGTCGAGCGGATTGCCGTTCACCACCAGCAGATCCGCGTACGCGCCAGGCGCGATACAACCGAGCTTGCCGGACTGGCCAAGGATAGCAGCATTGACGGCAGTGGCAGATTTCAAGATGTCCATCGGCGGCAGCACCTGCGCGCGCAGCCTGAACTCCTTCGACTGCGCCACGATCATCTCGCCCATCAGATCGGTGCCGAAGCCCATCTTCACGCCGGCGTCGCGACAGATCTCCAGCATGCGCGTGCCGGCCAGGGTGACCTCACGCAGCTTGGCCTTGATGTGCGAGGGCAAGCCATAAGTGTCGGAGTTCTCGAACGACTCCCAGTAGCAGATCAGCGTCGGCACCATGAAAGCGCCCTTCTCCGCCATCAGCTTTGCAGCCTCTTCATTGACGAAGTTGCCGTGCTCGATGGTCCGGACGCCGCTCTGAACGGCACGAATCGTGCTGTTCGCGGTATAGGAGTGCGCGGCGACGTACGTGCCTCGCGCGGCGGCCTCTTCGACCGCGATCCGGATTTCCTCGAGCGAGTATTGGGTGTGCTCGAGCTTGTCGTGCGGCGAGCCTACGCCGCCGGAGACCAGCAATTTGATGTGATCCGCACCTTTGCGCAGCTCTTCACGGACCGCATAGCGCACACCTTCGACACCGTCGGCGATCCTGCCCATGATGTCGAGCGCGCTCGTGCAGGCGCACGGCAGCTGATCATTGGTGATGTGACGATGATCGCCATGTCCGCCGGTCTGGCTCAACGCTCGACCCGACACGAACAGGCGCGGCCCGTCGACCAAACCGGTTTCGATCGCCCGTTTGATACCGTAATCGCCGCCGGCAACGTCGCGCACTGTCGTGAACCCACGACGCAGCATGCCGAGCACGCGAGGAATCGCATGCGCCATCATTAAAGTGTGCGGCATGCCCCGCGTCTTNTCTCCTGATTCAGGTGAATCGCGTACACATTGCGCAATTGATTTTGTCGATGAGGCCGGGCATGAAGCACTTTTGCCGCGCAAGTCGAACCGCTTGGCGTCCGCCATGCGGATCGGCTCCGTCGTCACCTCGCGAATCAGGTTGCCCTCGACCAGGACGTTGACCTTCTCTTTCGGCTCATCCGCAATGCCATCGATCAAAGTGCAGTTTTCAAAAATCAGCATGCCACCACTCGACACATATCTATGGGCACAAGCGCGTGCAGCCTGTCAGGCCACCCGCTCTGGGACCCACAGTGTGGCATCAACGTAGATTGGATACAATATCCACACATTGCGGACAGGGCAGGTACACCTCCCCCGAAACCCATTGCAACTGTGCCGACTGCGCCGCTAACTGCACTGGTGGTGGCCGCGCCATTCGGTAACAACAACATGACTTACAAGCTTGCTATTTTCGACTTCGACGGGACGCTGGCCGACTCGTTCGACTTCTTCGTCGCCTCTCACAACACCCTGGCCCGGCGTCATGGATTTGCCGAGCTCGACCCTGCACGCATCGACGAGTATCGCGGCCGGGAGCCGCGTGAGCTGATGCGTCAGCATGGCATCCCGATGTGGAAGCTGCCCTTCATCGCCCGAGACTTCATGAGCATGATGGCGCGCAACGGCGAAGGTATTCGCTTGTTCGACGGGATCGCCGAAGCGCTGCAATGCTTGTCCCTGAGCGGCGTCGATCTCGCCATCGTCACCTCGAATTCGCTCGAGAACGTCAGGCGCGTCATCGGCAAAGAGGTGATTCAACGGATTCGCCACATCGAATCGGGCGCTTCGATCTTCGGCAAACGCCGGCGGCTGGAACGTGTGCTGAAGACGTCCAACGTCTCCCGACAGCATGCCATCTACGTCGGCGACCAAGCGACGGACGCGCAAGCAGCGCAGGCCGCTGGGATCGCATTCGGTGCCGTGCGCTGGGGCTACGCCACGGCGGCAGTGCTCGATCAACGCTCACCGGCGATGACGTTCGGCTGCGTGTCCGACCTGCAACTCATCGCGAAGGGACGCGGCGCTCACTAACGCGTCAGGTCGTCTCCGATGCAGCCGGCGCATAGCGGGTGCCATCCGGTTGCCAGCCCAGCTTGCTCAGACACTGCGACACACGCAGGCTGGTCGGCGGCAGATTCATTCGCTGATTGAGCCGCCCCGGCTGCAGCCTTCTGCATTTGCGGAGGCTGGCTTCGAAACTCTGCTCGGCCTCCACCTCCGGTTGATCTGACACCGCGGCCTGACTGGACGCACATCCGCTCACCGCAAGGACTGCCGCCAACGTGCAAGCACGCAGCACCCGCATGGGCGAGTTATTCAGTCTCTTCGCCGTGGCCATGCGCTGGATGCCACAGATCATGGCTATCGATGCGCACGCGCAGTTGCGCTTCATGCGCCGAGGCCCGGGCACCCAGCTCCTGATAGGCCATCTCGCGAGCACGCCGCGCCGCCAGCAGACGCTCCGCCAGTCCGGTCTCACCCAACTCCCAGGCGCGATGAGTCCTATTCGCCGCCGCTCGCATGGCTTCGTGCGCCTCGTGCTGAGCTCGCCACTGGTTCAAAGCGTCGGTGGCGAGCACAACTTTCAGGTGCGCATCCTTCGCCAGCACGCGCCGGGTGACTTCGACATCGCGCAGACGAGCACGCGCTTGTGCGCGCTCCGCACTGGCCAGCTCGCGCCGGTAACGTCCCGGCAGAGGCATGCTGAAGACGAGACCGACGGCGCGCTCCTCGCCATCGCGCTCGTTGAAGAAACGAACCCCGAGCGATGGATCCGGGATGCGATCTGCCCAGGCACGCTTGGCCGTAGCATCCTGACGGGCCGCTTCATTCTCAGCGACCTTGACCTCGTAGTTATCGTTGATGATGCGCGCCTCCCACTCCGCCTCGGTCCCCGGCAACGCCTGCGGATCAGGTAAGGACGGCGCGCGAGCCGGCAATGCGATCTGAGGAAAGTCAGTGTTCAATGCATGCCTTGCCGCAGACAGGAGAGTTGCCGTGCTGACTGCCGTGGCCCGAGCATGAGCAAGCTCGGCGGTGATTAAGTCCAGATCCAACTGCGCGGCATCACCGATCTCCACCCGGCGCACCAACGAAGCGTGCTCCGTCTGCAATGATTGCAGCTGCGCCCGCGCCTCTTCATCGGTTGATGTGGCACGCAGCCATTGCATCCACAGCTCGAGCAGACGAACCGCCGCTTCATGCGCGGTGTCGTTGCGTTCGAGCGTAGCTATTGCGCGCGAGCGAGCGCCGATCTCCCGATCGAGCGGCGCCTTGCCTGGCAAGCGGAAATTCCGCCCCACCTGCGCCTCGAGCTCATCCATCGACTGCCCTGCGTTGGTACGTCGACGCTGCGGTATGAGCGTGGCTTCCAACTCATAACTGCCGAGCGCAAGCGCGCGAGCTTGAGCATCGACTGCAGTAGCCCGCTCGTCCGCCGCGAGCACTTCGGCCTGCTGTGTTATCGCCTCCATCACAACGTCCAAAGGCGGCAGGTAACTCTGCGCCGATATCGTTTGCGACACGCCCAGCAAACAAATCATCGAAATCGTCGCCCGCAACATCACGCGAGTCTCCCGCGTTCCAGCACCGCCTCGGTCCACCACACCACATCTTGCGAACGGACCCGCCCGCGAATCGTCTCGATCAGCGGCTGCAAGGCCGCGGATTCCAGCACGATCCAAACGATGCGACGATCGATGCTGCCGCGCACCTGCTCGGCCGTCGATGCATGCGGAAAGTCGCTGCCGTGTCCTTGCGCGTGCATGAGAGTAAACCCCGGCGCTTGGGGCGCCGTAATCAATGTTTCGAGCAGCGCCTCCTCGATGGACGGCGGAAACACCAGAGTCAGTCGAACGAACGCGGTCATGCTGCCGATTCCAAAGCAGAGGGGCGTGCCAGGCCGAAGCGTCGATACAGCACGGGCAACAGCAACAACGTAAGCGCGGTGGAGCTCACCAGACCGCCGATGACGACGATGGCCAACGGACGTTGAATTTCCGAACCCGGGCCGGTGGCAAGCAGCAGCGGCACCAGGCCGAGTGCCGCGATGGTCGCGGTCATGAGCACGGGGCGTAAGCGGCGCTGCGCACCTTCACGCACGACGGTTTCGATATTCGCCCCGACGCCATGCAGGTGATTGAAATGCGACACCAGCACCAGACCGTTGAGCACCGCGATGCCAAGCAAGGCGATGAAGCCCACCGAGGCCGGCACCGACACATATTCGCCGGACAACCACAACGCGACGATGCCGCCGACCAGCGCGAACGGAACGTTGCCCAGAATCAGCAACGCCTGGCGTGCCGAGCCGAACGTCGTGAACAGCACGACGAAGATCAGACCGATGGCCACTGGAACGACCAGCCCGAGCCTCGCAGCGGCGCGCTGCTGATTCTCGAATTGACCGCCCCACTCCAGTCGATACGACGCAGGCATGGGCACATCGCGAGCAATCGCGGCACGCGCTTCTTCGACAAAGCCGACCAGATCGCGCCCGCCGACGTTTGCCTGCACGACGGCGAAGCGAGAGCCGTTCTCACGATTCACTCTCACTGGGCCGGATGCGGCTTCGATGTTTGCAATCGACGCCAGCGGCACCTCGCCTTCATCGCCGCGAGCCAATCTCAGATCGTTGAAGCGCTGCACTGAATCGCGCACGCCATCGCCACCGCGCACCAGAATCGGAATGCGTCGATCGGGCTGGATTACCGTGCCCGCCGGGACGCCTTCGATCTGCGCACGCAACTCATCCTGGACGTCTGCGACAGCCAGGCCAGCGCGACCTGCAGCTTGTGGATTGATGACGACGCGCAGATAAGCGACACCATCGGTCGTCTGCGTGAGAATGTCTTGCGCTCCCTGCACCTTGGCGAGGGCGTCGGAGATCTGTTGCGCCAGTTGACCCAACTGCTCCAGATCCGGACCGAAGATCTTGATCGCCAGATCGCCGCGACTGCCGGTGAGCATCTCGGAGATACGCATTTCGATGGGCTGAGTGAAACCGAAGTCGACGCCAGGAAACTGCGACATCACCGCCCGCAGCTGCTCGGCCAACCACTCCTTGTCCGGCACGCGCCATTCGTTCTTCGGCGCGAGCACCATGAACACGTCCGTTTCGTTGAGGCCCATGGGATCCAGGCCCAGCTCATCCGAGCCGGTGCGTGCCACGAGCCGTCGAACTTCCGGCACCTGCTGCAGAATGGCGCGCTCCATGCTCACGTCCATATCCAGCGAGCGCTGCAAGTTGATGGTGGGCGCTTTCTGCGTCTGAATCAGCAGATCGCCCTCGTCCATCGTGGGCATGAAGGTCTTGCCGGTCGCCAGGTACGCGATGACTCCGAGCACCAACGTGATACCCGCGCCCACGAACACGCGCGAGGGATTGTTGAGTGCCTTATCCAGCAACGGCGCATACAGCCGCGACAGATGGCGCATGAGGAACGGCTCGTGATGCGCGTGCTCTTTGAGCAACATCGATGACAACACGGGCACCAGCGTCAGCGACAACAGCAACGACGCTCCCAGCGCGAACACGATCGTGAGCGCGACCGGCGCGAACAACTTGCCTTCCAGGCCCTCCAGCGTCAGCAGCGGCAGGAAGGTGAGACAGATGATCAGAATGCCGGATGCCACGGGCGTTGCGACCTCACGAGCGGCAGCGAACACTCGATGCAATCTCGGCAAATGAGAGCCCTGAGCATTGGGATCGAGCCGGCTCACGGTGTTCTCGACGACGACCACCGCGGCATCGACCAGCATGCCGACCGCGATGGCGAGACCGCCGAGACTCATCAGATTGGCGCTTTGCCCGGTGATGTGCATCAACAGGAAGGTGCTCAACGCCGCGAAAGGCAGCATCAATGCAACCACCAGTGCGGCGCGCATCTCGCCCAGGAACAACAGCAGCAACACCACGACCAGCACCGTTGCTTCGAGCAACGCGCTTTGCACCGTTCCCACCGCGCGCTGAATCAATGAGCTGCGATCGTAGAACGTCGATATCGTCACGCCGGGCGGCAACGTAGGCTGGAGCTCATCGAGCTTGGCGCGAATGCCGTTCACGAGCTGCGAAGCATCGGCGCCACGCAAGGCAACGACGATGCCCTGCACCGCCTCCCCTTTGCCATCTTGAGTGACTGCGCCATAGCGCGTGAGTGAGTCGACGCGGACTTCGGCAACGTCACCGATTCGTACCGGCGCGACGCCGGAGCGAATGACGATTGCCTTGAGATCCTCCAGGGAACGGATCGCCCCTTCGGCGCGCACGATCAATGTTTCTTCGCCTGCGCCGATACGGCCCGCGCCGTCATTGCGGTTGTTACGCGTTACCGCTTCGACCACGTCGCTGAACAGCACATTGTTGGCATTCAGGCGTGCGCGATCGGGCACGACGACGAAACTGCCCACGTGGCCGCCGAGCACGTTCACATCGGCCACGCCGGGGATCGTGCGCAGCGCGGGCCGCAAGGTCCAATCGAGCAAGGTGCGTCGCTCGGTCAGCGACAAGCCCTCGCCTTCGACAGTGAACATGAAGACATCGGAGAGCGGCGTGGAAATCGGTGCCAGACCGCCGCTCACATCGTCGGGCAAGCTGTCGGCGGCGTTGGCGAAGCGCTCGGCCACCTGCTGACGCGCCCAATAGATATCGGTGCCTTCTTCGAAATCGAGCGTCAGGTCGGCGATGGCGTATTTGGCCATCGAGCGCAGCATCACGCCGCGCGGCACGCCGAGCAGCTCCATCTCCAATGGCGCCACGACGCGAGTCTCGATCTCCTCCGGCGTCATGCCCGGCGCCTTCAGAATCAATTTGACCTGCGTCGGCGAAATATCCGGATACGCATCGATGGGCAGACGCAGGAAGGCCATGATGCCGGCCGCGGCGATGCCCACTGCCGCCAGCAGCACCAGCATGCGCTGACGCAGCGAGAATTCAATCAATCGTGCGAGCATGATGCGCTCACTCCGCCGCGAGCAGTGACTTCAGCGCGCTCGCACCTCGGACCACGACCTGGTCCCCGGCGCGAACGTCACCACGCACGATGGCTTGTTCGTGGTCGCCGCCCAATCGCTCGACGCGCACCGCCCGGTATGTTTCTCCAGTCAGCACGTAGAGCACGTGTCCGTTGCCCTCGGTGATCAGCGACGTGGTCGGCACGCCGATCGAATCCGGCGGGGCCGGCGCCAGCAATGTCAGTTCCAGATGTTGGCCGGCAATCAGGCCGCGATCGTCATCGGCACGCGCCCGCACGCGCAATCGTTGACTGGCGCGATCTGTATCGGCACCGACAGCGACCACACTGCCAGAGCTGCCGTCCGGTAAGCGCACTTGCATACCGGGTGCGACCCGCGATCGCGAGCTGACCGACACGCTGAAGATGAGATCGAGACTGCCCGGCGCCGCTACTGCATAGGTTTCTTCGAGCGCGACGATCGCCTGACCGGGGACCACCATCCGACGCAGCACTTGACCCGCAATCGGCGCCAGCAACTCATATTCACCCGGCACCCCACCGGACACGATGCGTAAGCCGGACACCGCCCCTTCTGCTTGCTCGCGAGCTGCTTGCGCGGCGGCCGCGCGAGCGCGACTCTCTTCATTACGCGAGGCGGCAATGATTCCTTCTTTCAGCAGCAGTTCGTTACGTTCGGCCTGCTGTAACGCTGCGATCGCCTCGCTGCGCGCCCGAACCAAATCGGCCTGCGCACTCAGCAACTCACGGCTTTGAATGCGTACCAGTGCATCGCCCTTCGCGACCACATCGCCTTCATCACGCAGAATGCGCGTCACGACTCCGGCGTAGGGCGCCGCTATCCGTGCGCTCGAATGCAATGGGGGCGCGACTTCGGCCGGCAAGCCGCTGATAGGCATGGAGGTCACCGCCACCGCCGCTTCGGTTTGCAAACCGAGCGCGCCGGTCTGCGCCGAATCCAGCGTCACACCGCCATTGGCAGCGACGACAGCTTCAGAAGCCGCGGTAGTCTGTGGTGCATGCTCGCGAGCGAACGCAAACCAGCCGCCCAGAGCCACGATCGCAATGACAATGATCGGCCCCGCGGGCCGAGACGGTAGACGAAGCATCGGCGAACAATCCATCCATCGTGGCGAAGCATGGCAGCATGCCCGATGAAGCTTTGCTCAAGCTTTGGACGCTTTGCCCCTGGAAGGAGTCATAACGCGGGAAACGGACCGAGCGTCACAAACAGACGCGCGTCGCGCAGCTCGAATGCCAGTTGCAACTCGAGCGACCGCGCCAATGCCAACGCCAGCGCGAGCCCCAGGCCAGCATGCTGTGCCGTGCCGCCCTCGTGCGGTTTGCGCCAGAAGCGCGTGCCGAGATGCACCAGGTCCTCTCGAGTCAGTTGTGGCGCCTCGTTGTCGATGCAAACGACATACGCGCGGTGTTCGGCGTGCTCGGTTTGGGTGATCGAACAGTTCACCGAACCGCCGGCCGGCGCATAGTCGACCGCATTCTGCAGCAGATTGGTGAGAATGCGCTCAAGGATGCCGACATCGCTTTTAATCCAGACTTCCGCCGGCGCGTGCATAGTCAGCCCGATCCGGTTGGCCTCGGCCGAACGACGCATGGTTTCGATTTGAATCGCAGCGAGCCCGGTCAGATCCAAGGGATCCAACGCCGGTGACTCCTGACCCGACTCGAATCTCGCGAGCGCCAGCAGCGTGTCCACGCTTCGCTGCATGCGTTCCGTCGCCGCAATCGCGGTGATCAGACCGCTGCGCAGGGCCGCACTGTCGCCATCATTTAACGCTACCTCTGCGGTCAGGCGCGTCTCGGCCAATGGCGTGCGTAGCTCATGAGCAATATCGCGCGAAAAGCGGCGCTCGCGCTGAATCGCACCGTAGAGCTTCGCGATACCGACATTGAATGCAGCCGCGAACGGCGCGAGCTCAGCGGGCAAATGCTCGCCAACGCGCTCCGGCGGCTTTTCGGTGTCCATGGTCGCGATCCGGGCGCCTTGCTCCAGGAGCGGCGCAAATGCGTTCCGCACGACCCACTGCACGAGCAGCAAGACCACGATGATCGTGACCGCGATGCCTACGAGCAGCACGGAATGAATGCCGCCTTCTGCGTTCTTCCATGCTTCGCGTTCCGTGGCCACGACCAACAGGCGGCCGATATCGTTGTCTTCCAATGCCACGGCCAGCGCGCGGCCCTTATGACCGTCCGGCGTGAGCACGTTGTAGTAGATGGGGTGTACGGGATTGCGCCCTGGCGCGGCGACGGCCACCCCGCGACTGTTGGTCGACGCGATCACCATGCGAGCATCGGCGTCGTAAACAGTGAAAAACTCGGTGTGTCCGGGGAAATCGTAATGAGGCAAGAGGCGGCGGAGCGTTTCGGGATCGCTGTGGCTCAGCGCGTAAGCCACGCTGCGCGCCTCATTCGCCAGCACCGTGTCCAGATGATCGTGCGCTCCGGCGTCGACCAGGTAATCCATCGATACGAACAGCAGCGCCAGCACCGCCCCCAGCGCAACCGTCAGTCGGACGGTGAGACGGCGGCGGATCGACCAGAGATTCGATTCAGGCGATGACATACCCGAATCCGCGGCGCGTCTGCACGGGATCGCCCGCACCGGCCTTGGTGAGCTTGGCGCGCAGAGTGCTCATGATGACTTCCACGGCCTTGTCGGAGGAATTGGTCGCGCTCGCATACAGCTTCTCGAAAATCTGCGTCCGCGACATCACTCGCCCGCGTGAGCGCAATAATAATTCCAATAAGGCAAATTCCTTGGGAGTAAGTTGCAAATCCTCGCCCTGCCAGCGCGCCACCCGCGAAAGAATTTCCAGGTGCAGCTCGCCGTGCGTCAGCACGGGTCGGGGATCATCGGTCGGGCGACGACTCAAGGCGCGCAGTCGGGCCAGCAACTCATCCAGCGCGAAGGGTTTGACCAGGTAATCGTTGGCCCCCGCATCCAGCGCCGCGACCCGGTCCGCGACCTGATCCCGAGCCGACAACACCAGCACCCAGGTCGGAAAGCTGCGTTGCCGGATCGCCCGCAGCACTGCGAATCCGTCCAGTTGCGGCAGCATCAGGTCCAGCACCACCAGGTCGTATTCGTAGACCTCGATGAACCGCAGCGCCGCCTCGCCGTCGCCGGCGTGATCGCAGATATAACCTTCGCGCGTCAGGCTTTTCAGCAATGCGGCGCTAAGCGGAGCGGAATCTTCGACAACGAGCAGGCGCATGACCGGGCACAGAGCTTCAATCGACGAACGGAATGAATTCTACGTCGGCACGCCTGCTCGGCGCGCAATCACAGCGATATCAAGCGCCACTTACCCTCGACGCCGTCGCCTTTGGTTTCACCCGGCGCGTCCTTCGAGTACGTGTACACGGGTTTGCCGCGATAGGTCCACTGCCGGGCAGTGCCGCGCGGGATCGTTTTCCAGTCGCCAACCACTGCAGATGCTCCGATCGATGCGAGCACTGGCGGCCAGATGACGGCGCAGGTGCCTGAGCAATGCGGCCGGCCATCGACATCCAAGTCATATTGATACAGCGCCATGCCATTTTGATCTCGCAACACATAGCTGCCGCGATCCTCGAAGACGCTGATATCTCCAGGCGTGACCGGTGGTAATGAAGGTGCTTTACCCTGCGAGCCAGCCCCACGATCACTCATTATGTTCTCCAACTATCGACTTTACGGAACCAGCGCTTTCGCAGGCAAAACCCTGCGATGCCGTGGGTTAGCGTACCCGTGAATGTGCATGGCGTCACCCACGGCCGCCGGCGGCGCCCCCGGCCCTTGACTCCTGGCGATAAAAACCTATCCTCCCCCCATGGTTATATTTACGCATTCCCTCGGCCACAGACATGGTGGCGAGCATCTGATCCAGGGCTCATCGCCCCGGGTGTAGCGCTTTCTCTCGCGCGCTGTGCCCGGGGCGTCCGTCCGGGGCACAGCTACACTGGCCGGTCTCCAACCAGGTAGTCCCCTTCACGTCGTTTCTTCATCGCCGGCTTCCCGTTCGCCCTCGCGCCTGACGGGAGTCCAGCAGCGAAATTCCTGAGCGGACCCACTCATTACGGTGACCAGATGAATACGTGCGACTTGCCACCTATTTCGATCCCCGCCGGCGACTACCAACGCTTGACCGCGCTGGTCGATGCCGCTGAGCGCACTCCCACGCCGGTGCTCGATTATCTCTCTCAGGAGCTGAGTCGCGCCGAAGTTGTGGCCGATGAAGCATGCTCGCCCCACGTGGTGCGCATCGGCTCGCTCGTTTCTTATCGCGATGGCGTCAACGGACGTTATCGAACAGTGCGACTGGTCTGGCCGCTCGAGGCAGACGTAGCTCGCGATCGCATCTCCGTACTTTCGCCGGTCGGTGCAGCACTGCTGGGCCTGAGCCCGGGGCAGTCCATCGAGTGGCCGCGCCCGGTGGGCGAGCCCCGAATGTTGACGGTGCTCACCGTGTACGGCAGCGACATGCCCGATCCCGCAGCCTGACTTCGACCCATTGCCAGTAATGATCCAGACACCGTACTACCTGATCGACAAGGCCGCACTGCTGCGTAACCTGGAAAAGATTGCACAAGTGCGTGCGCTGTCCGGTGCGAAGGTGCTGCTCGCACTGAAGTGCTTTGCGACCTGGTCCGTGTTCGACCTGATGCGCGAGTACATGGACGGCACGACCTCCTCGTCGCTGTTCGAAGTGCAACTCGGTCACAAGCACTTCGGCGGCGAAACGCAGGCGTACAGCGTCGCCTGGGCCGATGCCGAGATCGATCGAGTGGTGTCGCACGCCAACAAGATCATCTTCAACAGCATCGGACAGCTCGAGCGCTTTGCCGATAAGACCTCCAGCATTGCGCGCGGGCTGCGCCTCAATCCGAAAGTCAGCTCGTCCGGCTTCGACCTCGCCGATCCGGCCCGTCCCTACAGCAGGCTCGGCGAGCATGATCCGGAAGCGGTCGCGGCCGTGCTCGACCGCATCGACGGCTTCATGATTCACAACAATTGCGAAAACGCCGATTTCGAGCGCTTCGACCGGCTGCTCGGCATGGTCGAGGAACGCTTTGGCGCGCTGTTCGAGCAGGTTCGCTGGATCAGTCTGGGCGGCGGCATCCACTTTACGGCCGAGGGTTATCCCATCGAAAAGTTCTGCGAGCGCCTCAAGCGCTTTGCGGAGCGCTTCGACGTGCAGGTGTACCTGGAGCCCGGCGAAGCCGCAATTACGCGCAGCACGACGCTGGAAGTCTCCGTGCTCGATACGCTGTTCAACGGCAAGAATCTGGCGATCGTGGACGCCTCCACCGAGGCCCACATGCTCGACCTGCTAATCTATCGGCAGAGCGCCAGAATCAGCCCTGACCGGGGGCCGCACGAGTACATGCTGTGCGGCAAGTCCTGTCTGGCCGGCGACGTCTTCGGCACCTTCGGGTTTGCCAAACGACTTGAAGTGGGCGACCGCGTCTCCATCCAGGACGCCGGCGGCTACACCATGGTCAAGAAGAACTGGTTCAACGGCGTGCAGATGCCCGCCATCGTCATTCGCGAGCTCGACGGGTCGCTGCGACCGGTTCGCGAATTTACCTTTGCAGATTACGAATCGAGCCTGTCCTAAACGCTCGTGCAATTGGAGGAGATCTTCCCGGAATGAGAAAGAACGTGCTCGTCATCGGCGCCGGCGGCGTCGGTCAGGTGGTCGTTCATAAATGCGCACAGAACAATAAGATTCTCGGCGACATTCACCTAGCATCACGCACCATCGACAAATGCCATCGCATCATTGAGTCGGTGCATGAGAAACAAGCGCTAGCGACCAACGGTACGCTGACAGCGCATGCGCTCGACGCCATGGACATAACGGCGACGGCGAACCTCATCCGGCAGACTGGCGCTCAGATCGTCATCAATGTCGGCTCCTCCTTTCTCAACATGTCGGTGCTGTCGGCCTGCATTGAGACGGGTGCCGCCTACATCGATACCGCCATCCACGAGGACCCGAGAAAGATCTGTGAGACTCCGCCCTGGTATGCGAACTACGAGTGGAAACGCCGCGCCGAGTGCGAACGCGCCGGTGTAACAGCCATCCTGGGTGCCGGCTTCGATCCTGGGGTCGTCAATGCCTATGCGAAGCTCGCCTTGGATCGATATTTCGAGCGGGTCGACTCCATCGACATCGTCGACATCAACGCCGGCAGTCACGGTCGTTTCTTTGCCACGAATTTCGATCCCGAGATCAACTTCCGCGAGTTCACCGGACAGGTGTGGTCGTGGCAGAACAATCGCTGGACCTCGAACAAGATGTTTGAAGTCAGCCGCGACTGGCAGCTACCCGTGGTGGGCACACAGCGGGCGTATTTGACGGGCCATGACGAGGTGCATTCGCTCTCGCAACTCCTGGGCGTTCCCAACGTGCGCTTCTGGATGGGCTTCAGCGATCACTACATCAATGTGTTCACGGTGCTGAAGAATCTCGGACTGCTCTCCGAGCAGCCGCTGCGCACGGCCGAGGGGCAGGAAGTGGTGCCGCTCAAGGTCGTCAAGGCGGTCCTGCCCGATCCTGCATCGCTGGCTCCCGGTTACGCAGGCAAGACTTGTATCGGTGTGCTGGCGCAGGGAGAGAAGGACGGGCGAGCGCAGGAAGTGTTCATCTACAACGTCGCAGATCACAAGCAAGCGTTCGACGAAGTTGGCAGCCAAGGTATTTCCTATACCGCAGGTGTCCCAGCTGTCGCCGCCGCCATGCTGATCGCCTCGGGCGAATGGGACGTTCGCAAGATGGTCAACGTCGAGGAACTCGCTCCGCTGCCGTTCCTCACGCTGCTCGATCGGCTGGGCCTGCCCACCCGCGTCGTTCACCAAGGCGTCGACTCGCCCGTGCCAGGCGAGTGAGTCAGTGAGGCCCCTAACGAGTTAGGGGCCTGCGCCCTCGGGTCGCGCAATGCAGCCCTTCACCGGCTCGGCGATGTACGGCGGCAGTACAAAAGCCGCTCGATGCATCGCCGAGCTGTAGTACCGCAAGCCCAAGCCGCTCTTCGCAACTCGCTGCTCGAGCCGGTCGACCGACGGCCGGTCCAGTCGCAGACAGTCGCTGGCCCAGCCGATGGCCAGGTGCCCGCCAATGTAGCTCGGCGAAGCGAGCAGATAGCAGCCGGCAAACTTGAACACCGACGCCAGATTCGACACCGTCGATGCAAACGCCTCGCGCTGCAGGAAAGGCACGCCCGCCTGCACCGCCAGGACACCGCGCACTCGCAGGCAGCGCCGGATATTCCGGTAGAACTCCGCGCTGAACAGCTTGGCTGCCGGGCCGATGGGATCGGTCGAATCCACCAGGACCGCATCGAAGCTCTCGGTCAGGCCATCGACGAATCTGACGCCGTCCTCGATCCTCAAATGGAAGCGCTCGTCCTCGAACACTGCAGCGTTGATCGCGCCCAGGTGGCGGCGAGCCGAGCTCACGACAGCGACGTCGATCTCTACTTGGAACACTCTGCGCACGCTCTCGTGCTTCAGCACCTCCTCCGCCAGACCGCAATCGCCGCCGCCGATGATCAACACATCGCGGACATCGCCGTGCGCGAACAGCGGCACGTGAGCAAGCATCTCGTGATAGATGAATTCATCCGCAGTGGTCACTTGCGTGACGCCGTCGAGCAGCATCACGCGCCCGAACTGATCGTTCTCGATCAACGTCAGCTGCTGATGCGGCGTGTGGGTCTGCGCCAGCACGCGATTCACTCCGTAGGACAGGCGCAGGCCGGGCGCCAGCAGCTCTTCGGTCCAATCAGTCATTCATCCGACCTCGCAACAATTCCTGGATCTCCGCTCGCCTCGGGCTGAATGCCTCCAGCAACACCTCGATACAACGCTCGGGACGTGCCTGACCACACATGAAGATATCCAAGGCCGCATAGCTGCGCTCCGGCCATGAGTGAATGGAAATGTGACTTTCGGCGAGCACCGCGACGCCGCTGATGCCGCCGTTGGGCTCGAAGCGATGCAAATGGATGTGCAGCAGCGTTGCGCCAGCACTCTCCACACACCGGCGCAAGGTACGCTCCATCAGGGGCTGGTCATCGAGACGGTTGGCGCCGTGCAGATCGATGATCAGGTGAACGCCAGCACAGCGCACTCCGCCGCGTTCCGTGATCCAAGCGCTCGAGTCGGCGTCAGCCTGAGGGGTTTTCTGCAGCTCCCTCACAGCCGTTTCCTGACTAAGCAGCTTGAAACGCTCAGCGCACAGCGATGTCATTTCCAGTTTTGCCCTCCTGAATAACGCCGCGATCACTCACTCACGCTCCCGACACAGTAGGCCGCAACTCGCCCGCGCTCGTCGCCGACCTGATCGAATCACGAGGCACGATCAACACATCGCAGCCGCCCAGCACCTTCAAGAGCTGATTGGCGACGCTGCCAAGCAGCGCTCGCCGCATTCGACTCACAGCCCGGGTTCCCATGACCAACAACTGCGGCTGATGCCTCTCGACCGCACGCAGGATCGCCGGTATCGGATGTCCCTCTTCGAGCAGGACCTCATAACGACTGTCGTCCGCGCTCTCCCGGCTCAGCAGTTGCTGGATGCCAGTTGCAGCTCGATCGCGGGCTTCGTACGCGGTCGTCGCCTGTCTCGCGGATGGCACCATCCCTTTCAACGGCGGCTCATACACGTGCAGCACGGTCGCTTGCGATTGCGGCCTGAGCACCAGCGACTCTGCGGCGCGAACCGCCAAGCCCGATTCAGGCGAGTCATCGAGTGCGAACAACACGTTCCGATAGCTCACATCCGCCTCCTGTTGCACGAGCAGCAGCGGACACTTGCGGGCGCTCAACACTTTTTCAGCGATCGTTCCGGACACTCCATCGACCACGTTGCGTCGTTCGTGAGGTCCGATGATCAACAGGTCGGACTGCTCCCGCTCGATCGTGTCGCAGATCAGCCGTACTGGATTGCCCGGGCGAACGACCACCTCGGGTCCCGCTCCGTGCCGCCACAGCGGCGGGCGAACACGGGAGCGCATGCGAGCGATGGCGATCTGCAACTCCTGCTCCAGAACTCGCTCCGACGCGGTTGGAGAGACGACGTGCAGCAGCGACAGGTCTGCGCCGAGCTCTGCTGCGAGAATGCCGGCGCGATCGACGGCCATCTCACTCTTCGGTAGCAGATCAGTCGCACATAACAATCTCGTCACATCGGCACTCCGCGTCAGTTCATGCAGCAACGCCCGCAGGCGGCGGATCGTCAAGTTGTTCGTAGTGACTCAGCCACATCACCAGCTGGCCATGTCCTCCGGTCATGCTTGCAAACCGATCCGGATAGCCGAGCAGAACTGCCAGCGGCGCGCTGGCGCGCACGATGCCGAACCTGCGATTCACTTCGGCATCCATGATCGCCGCACGACGCAGCCTCAGATCCTCCCTGATCTCCTCATAGCACCCAGGAGAACACAGCACGCGCAGGCCCATGATCGGCTGCTCGAGCCGTTCTCCCTGTCGATAACGGATCGTGGGTGGGCCGATGCGCAGCATGTCGCCATACACATCGGTGAGCCGGCGCACGGGCCGCTCCAATGCCATCTCGGTCTCGGCAGCGATCACCAAGCCGCGTCCGTTGGCGCTGTATGAAGCGCTCGAATCCTTGGGCAGCAGCAGCATCGCTTTCTGAGCAAAGTCGAGTTGGAACCGCTCGCTTCGATGCGAGCAGCTTTGTTCAATCGGAAAATCTGCTAGCACAGCCTGCCCTACTGCTTGCGGTCCCTGCGCGTCAGCATCGCGCCCCGCAGCGATTCGGCGCGCGCGACCCGCTCGATTGCGATGAGCCACGCGGCTTCTCGAAAAGACATATCTCGCGCTTCGGCGATCTTGCGTACGGCGCGATAGGCGCGGACCAGATAGGAACGCAGCTGCCGATTCACCTTCTGGCGTGGCCACTGGGCCTGTTGCAGGTTCTGCGTCCATTCGAAATAACTCGCCACGACGCCACCGGCGTTGGCCAGCAGATCGGGAATGACATCGATGCCTCGACTGCGCAGGATCCGGTCCGCGCCGGCAGTCGTCGGCAGATTCGCTCCTTCGACGATGACAGAGGCGCGCACTTTGCCCGCATTGTTTTCGGTCAAGGCATTTTCCAGGGCCGCCGGAATGAGCACATCGCACGGCACAGCGATCAGCTCCTCGTTCTCGATCGGCACTGTGCCCGGACAGCCCACGACGGATCCGGTCAGTCGCACATGCTCGATCAAATCGTGCACGTGCAACGGGCTCGACCCGCTGCTGCGAATGCCACCGTTTACGTCCGCGACTGCGATGATCTCGCCGCCATGGTGCTCGATGAACGCAGCCGCATTCGAGCCGACGTTGCCGAACCCTTGAATCGCTACACGCATCCCTCGCAACGAACGTCCGCTTGCCTTCAGATGCTCAGCGAGCACGATACCGATGCCTGTGCCAGTCGCAGCCGCCCGGCCGCGAATTCCACCGAGTTCGACCGGCTTCGACGTGACGCAGGCCGGACTGTATCCGTGCCGGGAGCTGAATTCGTCCAGGATCCACGCCATGACTTGCTCGTTCGTATTCACGTCCGGCGCAGGGATGTCTCGGAACGGACCGATGAATCGGTGGATGCGCGACACGTAGCGGCGCGTCAAACGCTCCTGTTCGGCGAGCGACAGCTTCGACGGATCGCACGCGATGCCGCCCTTGGCACCGCCAAACGGCACATCCACGAGCGCCGTTTTCCACGTCATGATCTCTGCGAGCGCGTGCATCTCACCAATGTTTACATCGGGATGAAATCGAATGCCGCCCTTCGCCGGCCCGCGCGCACCGCTGTGCTGGACGCGATATCCAGCAAACACGCGCAGCGACCCGTCGTCCATCTGTACCGGCACGGCGACCTTCACTTCGCGAAACGGCGTGCGCAACAACAGCTGCTGATCGGCAGACAGCCCTAGATGTTGAGCGGCGAGCGTGAAATTGTGATCCGCAGTCACCTCGACTTCGGTCCGACCCTCCGACGACGGCGCTATCGAGCGGGGCTCGAGAGCCACCACGGCCGATGGCGAATCGATTGCGTGTCGGACGGTCTGCGGCGAATGCACTGAACACTCCTTCCTGGCAAGAGTTGCTGCGCCGTGTTGTACCGCTTCGGCCGCCTTGTTAACAATTGGAAATATTCTCGCCATCACTTCGAGTTTCTCTAATCGGCGCGAGCGGCGTTGCGAGTCACTCGGAAACCTCGCACCCCCATCTCGCCGCTTCGATGTTTTCTAACTGTGCGGACACCTATTTCTAATGGATCTAAGCGCCCGACGTCGGTACAACTAGGACGATCACGATCACGGGACCAAGGCGCACACCATCACGGCAATCTCAGGAGGTGAACGATGGAAGGCATATCCAGTTGCGGAAGAGCGATGCTCTGGCAGAAAACCGCGGTTGCGGCTGGCATTCCGAAACCGCGGATACTGTGTGCAACTGATCTGGGCGTGCGCTCCGAGCGCGCCATGCAACGCGCCGCGCTGCTGGCTCAGCAGATGAATGCAGAGGTGCTCTTCGTGCACGCCGTGAACGACAGCCTGGCAGGGCGAGTGCTGCGATCGAAGGTGAATCGCGCCTATGCAAGACTCACCTTCCAGAGTGAGCATTTCATGAAGCACGCTCCCGAGAACGCCATGGCAGCGGTGCAACTGGGCAAGCCCGTGGACGTCCTGATCGCCGCGGCCCGAGAATTCAAGCCTGATCTCATCGTGCTGGCGCAGCCAAAACGTCGGCGCCTGGATGCGATAATCGGCACGACTGCAGAACGGATCATTCGCGGCGCAGATTGTTCCGTGCTCCTGGTAGCCAACTCTGCCGAGCAAACGTACGAGCGCGTGGTCCTCGCCACGGATCTTTCCTCAACGTCGGCGCACGTCACGCGTACCGTCGTGAACATGGGCATGCTGAAGAACGCTCACACTTGGGTCGTGCATGCGTTCGGGCTGCCCTATCACGATATCGCGGCGGCCGATAACCTCGATTACATCGAAGGCCTGGCGCGACAAATAAACTGGCATTCCACCGCTCGCCAGGACGTGCTGCGGAGCCTGGAAGACGCGGGTGTCGACCTCACTCGCGTACACGTCTCGACCGAGCTCGCACGGCCGCTGACTGCAATTCGACACGCGCTCGACACAGGACAGCCCGAGCTGCTCATCATCGGCGTGGGTCGGTGGCTCGCCCTCAAGCGGATTCTGATCGGCAGCGTCGCGCATCAAGTATTACGCAGCGTGAGCTGTGACGTTCTCGCCATTGCTCCCCCACCGGCGGAAAGGAAGTGGCTGCAAGCGGCATGACGAAACTGAGCCTGATTTCCAAACAGCAACCGCTCGCCATCAAAGCTCACGTGAGCAGCGCGCTGGGGAGCACCGGCTTCAAAGTCATGTGCGCGACCGATCTTTGGGGAGAATCGGACCACGCTTTACGCAAGGCGATGTGGCTCGCCGAAGAAATGGATGCCGAGCTGTTGTTGCTGCACGTAGTGGATGGCGAGACGCCACTGCGTATCAGCGGCAGACGGGCCGAGCACGCCCACGGGGCTCTCGAATGGCACGTGCGGCGGTGGCCAGACTTCAAGCCTCGCCCGGCCATCTCCGTTCGCATCGGCAACCCTCACCGTACGATCAGCCGCGTGGCACAGGAGTGGCGCGCGGACCTGATCGTCCTGGGCTCCTCCAGGCCACGCCTCATGGACAGGTTTCTTGCGACGACGGCCGAACGCGCCGCCGCCGAAGCACGATGCGCGGTCCTGGTCGTCAACGACGGCAAACCGCAGGCGTACCGCCATGTGACGATCGTTGCACCATCGCGCGGTCAGGCGGCCGCTCTGGAGCAAGTTATGTCCAAGCTCGAGGTCTTGCACGCCTCGCGTCGTATGGATGTACGCATCGGCGGGCGGACCGTATCGCTGCTTCGCCAGCCTGATTGCGTCATCGTGACAGCGGACCGGTGGCCGGCACTTTCCGGCCTGTTCCGGCGCAGCCGCGCCAGCCTGCTGGCGCAGTCCAAGGCCATGGATCTTTTGATCGTGCCGCACCGGAACGTTGCCGTGGCTTGATCGAGAGCGCTTTTATTGACAAACCAGATTTGGTAGGTCATCGGAGCCTGTAACCCGAAGATTGCTCATCGGCCGCTGCGCCGAGGCTGATTGCTGCTCGCCCCTTTCTAAGCCCTGCGCAGCTTGATATGGTCGCCCCCCTTTTTGGTATACCGAGCTCGCAACGTCGCGAGCCCCCTGGGAGTTAATGGTGACCCCGAGCGAGCAGATCGAGCACATCTATCAGCAAGTCATACAGCGCAACCCCGGTGAAGCCGAATTCCACCAGGCCGTTCGCGAAGTGCTGGATTGCCTGGGGCCGGTCCTGGCCAAACACCCGGAATACGCCGATCAGAAGATCATCGAGCGGATCTGCGAGCCGGAGCGCCAGCTGATTTTCCGCGTGCCCTGGCAGGACGACCGCGGTGTCGTGCAGATCGCCCGTGGCTTCCGCGTCGGCTTCAACAGCGCGCTCGGCCCCTACAAGGGCGGCCTGCGCTTTCATCCGTCGGTATACCTGGGAATCATCAAGTTCCTGGGCTTCGAGCAGATCTTCAAGAACGCGCTCACCGGCCTGCCGATCGGCGGCGCCAAGGGCGGCTCGGATTTCGATCCGAAGGGGCGCAGTGACAACGAGATCATGCGCTTCTGCCAGAGCTTCATGACCGCGCTGTACCCTCACCTGGGCGAGTACACCGACGTGCCCGCCGGCGACATTGGCGTCGGCTCGCGCGAGATCGGGTACCTGTTCGGCCAGTACAAGCGCATCACCAATCGCTACGAGTCCGGCGTGCTGACCGGCAAGAGCCCGCACTGGGGCGGTGCGTTGGTGCGACGTGAAGCGACCGGCTACGGTACGGTCTACTTCGTCGAAGAGATGCTGAAGTCGCGCGGCGACGGCATCGAAGGCAAGCTGTGCACCGTGTCCGGTTCGGGCAACGTCGCAATCTATGCGATCGAGAAACTGCAGGAACTGGGCGCCAAGGTCATTGCCTGCTCGGATTCCAATGGCGTCATTCACGATCCGCGCGGCATCGACCTCAAACTGCTCAAGCAATTGAAAGAGGTCGAACGACGGCGCATCAGCGACTACGCCAAGCACCGCGAAGCCAAGTACATCCCGAACGGCTTCATCTGGGACATTCCGTGCGAGGTGGCGCTGCCTTGTGCGACTCAGAACGAGCTCGATGAAACTGCAGCGAAAACGCTGGTCCGCAACGGTTGCATCGCTGTCGGCGAAGGCGCCAACATGCCGACCACTCCGGGCGGCGTGCGAACCTTCATCGGTGCCGGCACCGCGTACGGCCCGGGCAAAGCGGCCAACGCCGGTGGCGTGGCAACCTCGGCGCTCGAAATGCAGCAGAACGCGAGCCGCGACGCCTGGAGCTTCGAGCACACCGAGCGCCGGCTGCACGAGATCATGAAGAACATCCATCACGACTGCTTCGAGACGGCCAAGGAGTTCGGCAGCCCGGGCAACTACATGATCGGCGCGAACATCGTCGGCTTCCGGCGCGTGGCCGAAGCGATGCTGGCGTTCGGCGTGATCTGACGGCCGTCTGCGGCAGCCCGATCCCGGCGACAGCTATACTGCGGTACTCCCGCCTCTCGTTGTCGCCGTCCAGTGCTGTCCGCAAATCGCCACTCCGCACTATCCGAACTGCTATCCCAAATCGCAGAAGATGAAAGTCGGGAGCGGGTCTCCATCGGAGACCTGCTCGCGATGGCGGGCGATCGCGCATTTGGCGCACTGATCTTCGTATTCGCGCTGCCCAACGTCTTTCCGACGCCGCCGGGCACGTCGGCAATCCTGGGATTGCCGCTGATTATCCTGTCCTTTCAGCTGCTCTATGGCCGTCCGACGCCCTGGCTGCCGAAGGCGATTGCCCTCCGGTCGATCGCTCGTGAGGATCTCGCTGCGGTGGTACGACGCGCCGTGCCAGTGCTGAAGCGATTCGAGCGGGTATTGAAGCCGCGCTTGGGCTGGCTGGTCACCTCAGTTGCAGAGCGTCTGCTTGCCCTGCTGTTGCTGACTCTTGCTGTGATCCTCTTCTTGCCCATTCCCCTCGGCAACATGCTGCCGGCAGCGGCCATGTGCGTCATTTCGCTGGCCTTGATCGAGCACGATGGCCTGGCTGCACTGCTGGGTGTCGTGATCAGCGCCATCTCGATGTTGGTCATCTGGGGCGCAATGATCGCCGTACTGAAGGCGATCCTGTTGGCAGTCGAACACTTCGCAGGCGTCTGAGCGGAGCGTCATCTCCTCAACGCAACGAGCGCCGCCAGGACGGCTATGCAGCCGCCAGCAATCAGCGACCGATGCCTGGTCAGCGACCACTGAATGCTGGAGCGGCGAGCCTCGCGGTCGAAGCGACCATGCGCTCCGGGATTCACATCGCACGGCTCGTACAGATTGGCACACGCATCCGGCGGCGACGGCTCGGCAGTGATCTGCCCGCTGTAGCCCTCTTTCGCCAGCACATGATCGAGCCAGCCCGGAAACATTTTATTGGCGGTCACCGCCTTGACTGCCGGCCAGCCGACGAACACTTCTCGGCGCCGATGCCGTGCCGCCCAGACGATCGCGTCGGCCGCAATCTCCGGCTGGAAAATCGGCGGGACCGGCATCGGGCGCTTGCCCACCAGATCCAACGCCCAGTCGAACTGCGGCGTGTTGAATGCCGACAGAATCACCATTGTTACGTGAATGTTGCTCCGGTCGTGCAACAGCTCGGAGCGCAGTGAGTCGGTGAAGCCACGCAAGGCGTGCTTGGCCCCACAGTACGGCGCCTGCAGGGGAATGGCGCGGTATGCCAAAGCCGAGCCCACTTGCACGATCACGCCGCGATTGCGAGCACGCATACGCTTCAGCGCGCTCAATGTGCCGTAGACGGCACCGAGATAGGTGACTTCCGTCGCTCGCTTGACCTGGCCGCCATTCAAAGCGCTGATCGGGCCGAAGATCGTCGCCATCGCGTTGTTCACCCAAACGTCGATTCGACCCCACTCTTGTTCCACGCGCGCGGCGGCAGCCTCCACCTGATTCTCATCGGCCACGTCAGTCGGAATGACCAGAGCAGTCGCGCCAGCACTTTCTATTTCCTCACGCGCGCCCTCCAAGCCGCGCTCACCGCGCGCCAGCAACGCGATCCGAGCACCGGGCCGTGCGAACGCACGAGCCGTGGCACGACCAATGCCACCCGAAGCGCCAGTCACAACGATGACTTCGCCATCTTGTGCTCTTGGTTCCGTCCTCTTGCGACTGGTTCCAGAATTTCGCAACGTCATGTAGGCCGAACGTCATCGACCACAGTTTGTTCCTCAACGTCAGGGATCGAACGACGGCTCGCGCGCGGCGCCGGAACCGATTCGAGCCCGATTCGTTAGCCGAGAACCACTGGGTGTTGAGGATTCGTGAAATGGCCTGGGATCCAGATGAATTGGGTGAAGGCTTCGAGCGTCGCGGCTGGCGCCCTGGCAGCGACTATTACGGCAACAATCCTGCAGCCTATGGCGTTGGCTTGGGCAATCAGCGCGGCCGGGGACCGAAGGGCTACCGTCGCTCCGACGAGCGCATTCGTGAAGATGTTTGCGAATCCCTGACCACGGACGGCCAGATCGATGCTTCCAATATCGATGTAGCCGTCGAGGACTGCGAAGTCACATTGTCGGGCGCTGTGAATTCGCGTCAGCAAAAGCATCGCGTCGAAGACCTCATCGAAATGATCCCGGGCGTCAGACAGGTGAACAATGGCTTGCGGATCGCGCCACCGCCCCAGTGGTGAGGCATACGCGCGTGTTCCCAGGAGATCGAACGCGCGCTAGTGACTCTTCCCGGGCTTGAGCAGCACCTTGGTCCAGCCCTCTTCCCGCGCATCGAAATGTTTGTAAGCGTCCGGGCCCTGCTCCAGACCCAGCTCGTGGGAGACGATGAACGAGGGTTTTGCCCGGCCCTCATGGATCAGCTGGCATAAGTAGCGATTGTAGGCCTTCACCGGCGCTTGACCGGTTCCGATGCTTTGTCCGCGCGTCCAGAACTCTCCGAAATCGAACGCGATCTGTCCTTGTTTGCTGAGCTTGTCGGGCCCCTTCGGATCTTCCGGTACGAATACGCCGACGACGCCGAGCATTCCGGTCGCCCGCACCGAGCGCACCAGATTGTTCATGGTCATGTTCGGATGCTCGTGACCCTGCACGTCGTGCGCTTGATAGCCGACACACTCGCAACCTTTGTCTGCGCCCTCACCATCAGTCAGCTCCAGCACCTGATCGACCGGCGAGGCTTTGGAATCATCGATGGCAATGGCTCCCATCTGTTCCGCGAGCCGCAGCCGGTCCGGATGACGATCGACCACCATGATGCGGCTCGCGCCCTTGAGCACTGCCGAGTAAGCCGCCATCAGTCCCACCGGGCCACCGCCATAGATCACGACAGATTCGCCAGGCTGCAACCGCGCGAGCTCGGTGGCGTGATAGCCGGTGGGAAAGATGTCCGCGAGCATTACGTAGTCCGATTCCTTTTCCTCGGCATCTTCGGGCAGCTGCAAACAATTGAAGTCGCCGTAGGGAACGCGCAGATACTCGGCCTGCCCGCCCTCGTATGGACCCATATCGGCATAACCGTAACCGGCGCCCGCGGAACCCGGATTCATCGTCAGGCAAGCGCCTGTATAGCCGCGCTCGCAGTTCTTACAGTAACCGCAAGCCACATTGAACGGCACGCAGACGCGATCGCCCTTTTTGATTCGCGTCACCGCAGCCCCGCACTCTACGACCTCGCCAAGATTTTCATGTCCTATGATCCGGCCGGACTCCAGATCGGTCCGGCCCTCGTACATATGTAAATCCGAGCCGCAGATATTGGTCGTGGTGATTTTCACGAGCACGTCGGTGGGTGCTTCGATCTTGGGGTCCGGCATCTGCTTAATACTGACATCGCGCGGGCCGTTGTAGACGAGTGCTCTCATGTCGATCTCCGCAAGCTCCATCCGATGAAAGCCAACGTGCCGCGACCGTCATGGTTCCGAGTCGACTTCCACCACGAACTCGATCTCCACTGGAATATGCAATGGCAGCTCATTGGCAGCGAGCGAGCCGATCTCTGCACGTAAGGCCGCGAGCAAAACGAGCATTGTTTCGCGCGCTGCCTTGTATCCCGGCTCTTCGGTGAGCTCGGCACCTACCTTGCCCGTCACGGTCGGCTTGCCCGCCAGAAAGGGCCCCTGCTCGCCATCGACACCGAGCGCTTGAACGAGCCCGACATAGTCTTCATCCGCTCGATAATCTTTCGCCGCCCCCGACTGCGGGGCTCATGTACACTCACAATTACAACCAAGCGGCCCGCACGGCCGCGACGCTTTGACGACGCGGGACCGCCATCAGATGAACGCTCGCAGTTTGGATTCAAGCGCCACGATTCAACCTGTCGACGACCGTCGCGCTTTATATCGCGCATTCGCGGCGAGCCTCTCGGGCACCTCGCTCGAGTACTACGACTTCGCTGTTTACAGCGCAGCGGCGGCGCTGCTCTTCGGTCAACTTTTCTTCGCGCAGAACGATCCGCTGACAGGCGTTCTGCAGGCCTTTGCGACCTATGCAGTCGGCTATCTGGCGCGGCCGCTGGGTGGCATTGTGTTTGGCCGCTTGGGAGATGTCATCGGGCGCAAGAGGGTCCTTGTCATCACGTTGCTGGTGGTGGGCATCGCTACGTTTCTCATCGGGTTGCTGCCGACGTACGCGCAAGCCGGAGTGCTCGCCCCCACTCTGCTGGTATTGCTTCGTTTCGCACAAGGCGTTGGCGTCGGCGGCGAATGGGGCAGCGCGGTCTTGATCACGAGCGAGTTGAGTCAGCCGAATCAGCGAGGGTTCTGGGCTTCGGCGGCGCAGATCGGGCCGCCCATCGGCACGCTGCTCGCCAGCGGCATCCTGGGCCTGCTCTCAGCGACGTTGTCGGAAGACGCGCTGTTGAGCTGGGGCTGGCGCCTGGCATTCTTGTTTTCCGCAGTGCTGGTGTGCTTCGGCTTGTGGATACGTTCGCATCTGGAAGAAAGCCCGGTGTTTCGTGAGCTCGAAGCTCGCGGCGTGAGACCGAAGGCGCCAGTGACCGAAGTCCTCCGCGATCATCGCCGTGCACTTGCCGCCGCAATTCTGGCGCGTATCGGCCCGGACGTTCTTTATTCTCTATTTGCAGTGTTCGTGCTCACGTACGCCACGCACCGCTTAGGCTTGAGCCGCGCACAAGCAGTCGCGGCAGTGCTGTGTGGATCGAGCCTGCAGGTTCTTCTGATCCCGTTATCCGGATGGTGGTCGGACCGGTTCGGACGCAAACGCGTCTACGCGATCGGCGCTGTCGGCGCAGCGCTGTGGACCCTGGGCTTCTTCGCGCTCGCGCATGACTTTCAATCGCTGCTGATCGGCGTGACTGGAGGCTTGGTGTTTCATTCGCTGATGTATGGCCCGCAGGCAGCCTTCATCGCCGAGCAGTTCCCCGCTCGGCTGCGATCGACAGGAAGCTCGCTTGGCTACACGCTCGCCGGCGTGGTTGGCGGAGCAATCGCGCCGCTCGCGTTCACGTGGCTACTGAGTCGACGCAATGGAACCGAATTGATCGTCGTCTATCTGTGCAGCGCGTGCGCCATCACCCTGGTCGGCTTGGTGCTGGGACGCACTAGCGACGAACACAGGCACTGATGCGGCCAGTGATCTCTCGCCTGCACCCTCTACGGAAGCAGCAAAGCAGCTGATCGAGCATTCTCATCAGCCACATGGTGCTAGCAGGACGAGCCACCGCAACCGTGGAGCCTTCTGGTGTCGGCGCATCGCCTGGTCAACGCGCTGAAGCGACTGAAGTTTGGCGATGCGGCCGTGCGTCGCAATCCCTGGTTCTACGCGGATACGCAGCACGCGTTGGCGCAATTGGAGAGTGCCGATCTGCACGCTCGACGCGAGTGGACGGGCAATCGCCTCGAGAAGGCGCTGTGGTCCGCGAGGCGCTCACCTTATGGACGGATTATTCGCGGGAGTAAGGACCTGAGCACGTGGCCACTCCTGGAAAAGAGCGCGGTCCACGCCGATCCGAGCGCCTTTCGCACTCATACCCGATTTCTCACTCTCACCGCCAGCACTGGCGGCACCTCCGGCGTGCCGCTGCGCGTATTCCGCTCGCTCCGCTCCATCGCATCCGAGCAAGCGTGCATCGATAACGTAATGCAGAAGTTGGGAACGAACGCACGCTCCGCTCGCTATGCGGTTCTGCGCGGCGATGCCATCAAAGATCCCAGTGATTTCCGACCGCCGTACTGGACCTATGCCAATGGCGGCCAGCGGATGTTGCTCTCGTCGAGTCATCTGCGTGTCGCAACCATTAACGAATACGAGCGTGCATTGAGGTCGTTCGCCCCGGACGTGCTCTTTGCATATCCGACATCGCTCGAAGCGCTCTGCATCCTGCTCGACCGCACAGGAATGAAGCTGCGCGTGCCGACCGTGGTGTGCTCGTCCGAGATGCTCAATCCACACGTGTGGCATGAGGCTCAGCGACTGCTCGGATGCTCATTGCTGGACTACTACGGTCTGGCCGAGCGAACTGCGTTCGCTTATGCGACCACGCCAGGCGAGTATCGATTCCTCCCCGGCTATGCACACATCGAGCTGGTGCACGTTGGCGAGGACCGGGATCAGAGCATCTATGAGATCGTCGGCACGTCGCTGTGGAATCAGGCGATGGCGTTGGTGCGCTATCGAAGCGGCGATCTGATCAGCATTCCATCGGCATGGCGAGCTGCCGAGCTGGAAGAACTGTCACTCGGCCTGCGCACCTTTGCAGGTGTGCTCGGCCGAAGCGGCGACGTCCTGTTGACCCCAGAGGGTGTGATTGCGCCCGCCATCAATCAGTTCCCACGCGACGTATCGCACGTGACGCGTATTCAAGTGATTCAGGAAAGCTTACAGCACGTCCGAATTCTGGTTATCCCAGCCAAGGGCTACAGTGCTCGCGACGAAGAGCAACTCCTCGGGAATATTCGACTCAAGCTGCCACAGAGCATGGATGTGAGCATCGAGATCACCGAATCGCTCGAGCGGACGGCGCTGGGTAAGACGCCGTTCGTGATCCATCGGCCGGCAGTGAAAGCCCTGCTACGATCCTAGCCAGCGGCGGCACTGACCTGCGCGATGGATTGCTCCATCTGGTGCAGGGAATACTCACAATAATCCGCCTTGACCTGCAACATGCGAGCCTGCAGTGCCGCCAATTCATCGGCCGGCAGGTCCAATGCGGAGCGCATCGTGCCGGCAAGGTCATCCGTATACGTCAGTGAAGATCGCTCGATGCCATAGAGTTCGGCAAGCCGCTGGTGCACGACTGGAATCTTGCCGAAGCCGATTGCCGCCGCGACGGATGACGTAGATTTGCCGCGGAAGTACTCGGGATGAGACTGCGGGCTGACCAGCGGCATGATGAAGTCCACGCTATTCAGCAGGCGGAAGTAGCTTCTGTAGCCAATGCCCTTCCAAGTGTAGCGTACGTAGTGGGCCAGCCCTTGACGCTCGACCTCGGCGTTGAAAGCCCCGAAGTCCTTCGAGAACCACCGTCCCATCACATAGACCTCGAAGTCGTTCCTTCCCTCAGCTTGCAGTTGCTCCAGCGCGTCAATGAGCTGGCTGTACTGCCGACGTCGGGGATCGAAGTATCCTTGCACACAGAAGCGTCGTTTGCCGTTGCTGGCGAGGCGCGGCACCGTGCGCTCATAGAAGAACACCGGGTACATGCAGCTCAGATCCGCGATACCGGCCACGTAGCCCGCGATGTAGGGCGCAAGCGCCAGGAGCCTGCAGCGATCGTCATTGATGACCGCAGAATACTCTGGCTTGTTCGCCAGGAAGCTGGCGTTGTGGATGAATCCCAGTACGGGCGTGCTCTGGATGATCTGTTCTGCACACTCCAGGACGGCCGTTCCTTCCAGCGTGTTGAATATAACAACGTCGAACCTGCCAGCACACGCGGCTCGCAGCACGCCGGCAGAAGACAGACGGGAATGCACGTGTCGCGCCAGCGCCGGCGCATGAACGAACGAGTTCTTCATCCGATTCCTCATGGTGTTGAACACGTGCACCTCGTAGCCGAGGCGATGCATGAGCGCCGCCGTGGTGAGGTACACCTCGTCATGGCGGTTGTAGCACTCGACGATCGCACATCGCGGTTTCATAGGGAGCCCGTGCGCCGAGGAGATGCATCATAGATGCTGGTTTCGTCAGCTCGGTATCAAGCATCGCCGCGGGCCGATGAGAGCTGGAGACGCCCTGAACTGCCGTCGGTCTTCCGTCAGCGCACGCCTTACTTTCCGTTGAGCGAACGGTCACGGCTCCATATATATGTAGTCAGCCGCCACGCGCAGCGGCAGCCCTGCAGTGCTCCACGGCCCTGGTACAGCGAGCGCGTTGTCGACGGAATTGCGAGTGATGCGCTCGAATTCACCGGCGCCCGGCACACTTCGTGGAGCGTCGATGATCAAGCTGCCGTCGCGATACTCGATTTCGTAGTTGCTCGCGGCCAGGCCTGCAGCGCGGATCACATAGCGGCCCGGAGAGATTGCGCCTTGAGAGCTGCCGCCGTAGACGAGCTCACCTTCGAGCGTCGACGCATCCTCGCCGTTTACGAAACCCTGGTAGCTCACTCCATTGCCACCCTGGAAAGCAGCGCCGTCCGGAACTTTGCGCGCGTCGTTAGCCGTCACGACGAGCCGCGCCGGGTCGACCACCCAACTGCCGTCGTGGCGCTCGGTCACGATGTAGTTGCCATTGGTGAGTATGCCGGTGACGCTGAGCACGTGACTGCCGGCACTTATGGTGTTGCCGATGCCGAAGCTGTTCGCCAAGCCGGTGAGCACGCTCACGTCCTCTCCGTTCACCAAGCCGGTGGCCGAGAAGCCCGGGGCGATCAAACCGCTCTCACCGTAGGTGGAACGGCCGCCGTTCGCCGTCACGGTGATGGTCTTTGGATCGACCACCCACGTGCCGTCGATCCTCTGGCTGACGACATAGTTACCATTCGTCAGCGTGCCGGCCACGGAGAGCACATGGGTGCCGGCATTCGTGGTGCCGTTGATGTCGAAGCTATTGGCAAGGCCGGTGAGCACGTTTACGTCCTCGCCGTCAGCCAGGCCGATCGCAGCCAGCCCTGGATCAACGAGGCTACTATCACCATAGGTGGACCGGCCGCCTGCCGCGGTCACCGTGATGGATCTGGGGTCGATCGTCAGCGCGCCGTCCTGATAGTTGATCGCGTAGTTGGCTGAGCTCAATCCACTGGCGCTGAGACTATAGTTGCCGGCGTCGCGCGCACCCTGCGCGCTGCCGCCCCAAGTGAGTTGGCCACCGAGCACAGAGGCATCCTCCCCGCTGATGAAGCCGTCATAGCTCACTGCATTGCCCCCAGTCCAAGTCCGGCCGTCATAGACCCTGGTGACGTCGTTGACGGTGACCAGAAGAGACTTGGGCACGATGTCGGCAAGCACAGCGGTGTTGCTCGTGAGCACGTAGTTGTTGGCGTCGACGCCGCTGATCGAGCCAGTGACAGTAACCGTTTTGCCAATGCCCGCGTTCGGGTCATTGAAGCTGCCGCTCGTGGCAAGCGTGACATCGTCACCACCGATCACACCGCTGAGTGTGCCGTTGGTGATGGCGGCGACGACGCCGTCATACGTCTTGTCATCCGCCGTAATACTGGCGGTGATGGTTCTCGCCTGAATGTCTGCTTGCGTCGTGGTGTTATAGGTCAGCGTGTAATTGCCAGCATCGACACCGCTGAGTGTACCGCTCACGCTGACCGTCTTGCCCGCGGCGGCGTTCTTGTCGCCAAAGTGACCGGAGGTAGCAAGCGTGACATCGTCAGCGCCAAGCACACCACTGAGCGCGCCGCTAGTAACAGCGGCGATGGTGCCGTCATATATCTTGTCATCGGCCGCAATATTCACGGCGATGGTTCTCGCCAGAATGTCCGCTTGCGTCGTGGTGTTGTAGGTCAGCGTGTAGTTGCCAGCATCGGCGCCGTCGAGCGTGCCGCTCACGCTGACCGTCTTGCCCGCGGCGGCGTTCTTGTCGCTGAAGTGACCGCTGGTGGCAAGCGTAACGTCGTCAGCGCCCAGCACACCACTGAGCGCGCCGCTGGTAACGGCGGCGATGGTGCTGTCATATGTCTTGTCGTCGGCCGTAATGTTCGCAGCGATGGCCCTCGCCTGAATGTCCGCTTGCGTCGTGGTGTTATGAGTCAGCGTGTAGTTGCCAGCGTCGGCGCCGCTGAGCGCGCCGCTCACGTTGACAGTCTTGCCCGTCGCAGCGTTCTTGTCGCTGAAACTGCCGCTCGTCGCAAGGCTCAGGTCATCACCGCCAACGACTCCAGCGAGTGTGCCGCCAGTAACGGCGGCGGCCGTACCATCATACGTCTTGTCATCCGCCGTAATGTTCGCGGTGATGGCCCTCGCCTGAATGTCTGCTTGCGTCGTGGTGTTATGAGTCAGCGTGTAGTTGCCAGCGTCGGCGCCACTGAGCGCGCCGCTCACGTCGACTGTCTTGGCCGTCGCGGCGTTCTTGTCGCTGAAACTGCCGCTCGCGGCAAGCGTGACCTGGTCACCGCCGATCACGCCGTTGAGGGTACCGCTGGCAATCGCCACCGTGGTGCCATCATAGATCTTGTCGTCGGCGGTAATGTCGGCCGTGATGGCCCGCGCCAGAATGTCCGCCTGCGTGGTGGCGTCATATGTCAGGATGTAGTTCCCCGCGTCGGCGCCGCCGAGCGTGCCGCTCACGTTGACGGTCTTGCCAGCGGCGGCATTCTTGTCGCTGAAACTGCCGCTGGTACTGAGTGTCACATCGTCACCGCCGATCACACCGCTGCCGAGTGTGCCGCTGGTGACGGCGGCCATGGTGCTGTCGTATGTCTTATCGTCAGCAGTAATACTGGCGGTGATGGCTCTCGCCTGGATGTCCGCCTGCGTCGTATCGTTATAACTCAGGGTGTAGTTGCCGCTATCTGCGCCGCCGAGCGAAGCGCTAACGTTGACTGTCTTGCCGACACCGGCATTCTTGTCGTCGAACGCGCCGAAAGAGGACAACGCAACCGCATCCCCTGCGACCACGCCGCTCAACGTACCCTGGATGGTCGCGGCGCTGGTGCCATCGTAGATCTTGTCGTCGGCGGTGATCGTGACAGTGAGGTTTCTCGGTGTGATGGTCAGCGTGTCGCTGGCATAGCTGATGTCATATCCCTGTTGGCCCGAGTACAAGCCGCCGAAGAACAGGTTGCCATCGGAAGTGCGATATGTGCCGGCATTGGCCGAGGTGGTGGTGTAAGTGGCAGTGCCCTCCAGCACAGCACCCGGCACGTCGGTGGTGTAGCCGTAACTACCGGCGGCCAATTGCCCGTCGTAGATCTTGTCGGGCGCCTCACCGGTCCCGGCGGTGACAGTCACGGCCGTCAGGAAGCTACGCAGCAGCGGCATGGTGTTGCCGTCATAGATGCGCCAGACGGAACTCGTGCCGCCGTGGTTCGCGATGTTCCAACCCGCGTCGAGGTATGTGCTGAGGCTGGTAGCTTCGGCAGCGCTCAGCCCTCGCGTGAAGCCATCCACCACACCACCAACCGACTCACCAATGCCGATGCTGGTATTGCTGGACAGCCAGAAAGAATTGCCGACGCTGCCCCTGTTGAAACCCACGAGGCCGCCGACGTACTCAACGCCGCTCACCGCGCCAGTCGCATACGATTCACTCAGCGTGCCGAAATTGCGACCCACCAGGCCACCGATCTGAGCCGCGCCGTGGACAGTTCCGGTCGCATAGGACTGACTTAGCGTGCCGTAATTCTCGCCCACGAGACCGCCGATGAGGGACGTATCGCCGGTCACGGCTCCGGTCGCATAAGATCCGCTGATCGTACTGTTTGCAGAGGTAGAGCCCGCGAGCCCGCCCGTTGCAGTCGTGCCGCTGACCGCCCCCGTGGCATAGGACTCAGTCATCGTGCCCGCGTGGAACCCCACGAGACCGCCGACTTGCAGAATGCCGCTGACTTCCCCAGCAGCATGGGACTGGCTCACCACGCCGGCTCCCTGGTACCCGATGAGACCGCCAACGCCGACGTTGCCTGTCACGTTGCCCGTGGCGTGGGATTGACTCACGTTACCGAAATTGCTGCCCACCAGGCCACCGGTGCGGTCGGGGCCGATGACTGTCGCTCCGGCACGCGAGTTGCTCACCATCCCTTCGGCATTGACGCCAATCAGACCGCCAACAGAAGCGCCTCCCGTCACGGACCCGCCGTTCACATCGACATTGCTCACCACTCCTCGAAAGTTGTAGCCCACCAGTGCCCCGACGGCCTCGTGGCCCTGGATCGATGCTCCGGTCAGCCGCACATCGCGAATCGCGGCACCCGAGCCGACGTAACCGAACAGCCCGACGTGGTTCAACGAGGTGCGATCGATGGTCAGCCCGTCGATGACGCGACCGTTGCCTTGCAAGCTGCCGGTGAAAGCAACTGACCCATTGCCGATGGGCGAGAACCCGCCGGTGCTCCACATGTCGCTGGCGTTATCACCGGAGGTCGCGCTGGCATCGATGTCGCGCGCCAGCGTGTAGGTGGCGCCGGAATTCAACGCCATCAGCTGCAACTGATGAATGTTTGTAATGGTGCTGGACCATTCCGAATACAGGAACGGCCGCGTGGCGCCCTCGATCATCACCCACTGCGGCAGGCCAGCGTCGTAGGCGACCCAGACTCCGCTGGCACTGCGGATCTCGTGCCAGCTTCCGAAGGAGGTGTACGAAGCAATACGGTAGCGATTGGAGGCATCGATGGCAGTCACGTTGCTGAGCGTGCCACTGCCCGTCGTGCCAACGGCGTTGCCGCGGCCGGTGCTGGCACTGTCCCAATAGGAATCGCTCACCGCACCGCCAGTAAGAGATCCGACCAGGCCGCCGGCGTTGCCACCGTTGACCGAGCCCGTTGCATAGGACTGGCTGATGGCACCGATGTATCCCACGCCTGCGTAGTAGTTCGTACCCACCAGGCCGCCGGAGGAATTGCTGCCGCTCACCGAGCCGGTGGCGTAGGAATCGCCGATGGTGCCGTCGTTGTAACCCGCCAAGCCGCCGGCGTCGGCGCCGCTGACCGAGCCAGTGGCGTAGGACTGGCTCACGTTACCGCCGTTTGCGCCTACCAGGCCGCCAGCACTCGTGCTGCCGTTGACCGAGCCTGTGGCATACGATTGGCGCACCGTGCCGCCGTTATATCCCACCAGGCCGCCGCCGCCGAGCCAGCCGCTGTCGAGCACGTCCGTCGTGGCATAGCACCGGCTCACGGTGCCGGAGTTCTGGCCCACCAATGGGCCGGCGATCCGCCGGGCCGTGCTCCTCACCGAGCCGCCCAGCAGACCGAAATCGCGGATCAGGGCGCTGGCGCCGGTCATGCCGAACAGTCCCGTGGGATTCTGCCCGGTGGTACTGAGGGTCAGGTTCGACAGCGTATGTCCCAGCCCTGCAAACGTACCTTGGAACACGCTGCTGTTGGCGATCGGAGTGACGACGTAAGTGCTGCCGCTGGCATCGAGATCCTGCACCAGCGCATAGCGGCCAGCGAGATTGGTGTTGATCGCCAGCAAGTCCGCCATCGAACGAATCAATGTGTAGGCATTGCCGTTGATGCTCAGGCTGGCGTTGCTGCCGGCAAGCGTGATCGGCGCGTTGACGATGTAGTCCGTGCCGCTGGTGACACTGCCGCTGCTGGCGTAGTTACCGTAGTTCAGCACCAATCCGGCATTGCTGCCGGTCGCGGTGATGGCCGCGTTGATATTGATATTCCGGTACGCATTGAGCGTGAGCGTCGTATCCGCGCTCCAATTCACCGCGGCGTCGACGTGGATGTCGCCGGCTTCGAAGCCAGCGCTGTTGTCGGTAGCGAGCGTGACGCTGGTGTTTTGCAAGTTGGCGGAGAGTGTGTCGGCGCCGATGCCGCTGCTGGTTTGTGCCCCACTGCCCGCGCTGATGGTGAAATCGATCGGATCCACCAGCCACGTGCCGGTGCTCCCAGCGTGGGCTCGAGTGGTGATGCTCGTGCCATCGGCAATCTTGACCGTCGTGCCGCTGGTCTCGATGAAACCACCGTCGCCGGTGACAGGCGCGCTCGCATCCAGTGTGCCCGCCACGTTCGTCGTGCCACCCTCATGCAAGTCGGCCAACAGAAGGATCTGGCCCTCCTTTTCCGCGATCGTCCGTGCTTGCAGCGTGCCGGTGTTGCTGACCACGGCCGCAGCGAGCGCATTCGCGCCTTGCGCCGTCAACAAGATCTGTCCGCCGTCGGCTCGAATCATTCCGCCGTTCGCCACGAGCGTGGCGACATCGGTTGCATCGACCGCGAATTGCAAATGACCATTGGCGCCCGCGGTGAATGTGACTTGCCGTCCGGCCGCGAGCGCTATGTTGCCGCCGTCAGCGGCAAGCGTGCCACTGTTGGAAACATTCGCGCCCAACAGCACGATGCGACCGCCGTCGGCCGCAGTGATCGACCCTTCGTTGACCACGCTGCCGGTGGCCCCGTCGAGCGTGAAGCGATCCCTGCCGGCGAGAAAATCCTCATCGGTGATGCGCATCGCCGAGGCCACCAGCCCGCCGACGTTGACCTGTGCGCTCTTGCCAAACAGCACGCCCGCAGGATTGACCAGATACACCTGACCGTTGGCATCGAGACGGCCGAGAATCTCACTGGCCTTGCCGCCGACGACGCGGTTGAGCGCCACCGATGAAACATCGGGCTGCACGAAGCGAACGCCGGCATCCTGGCCGATATCGAACGACTGCCAGTTGATGATCGCTCTGTCGGTCTGCTGATTGACCGTCAGGTGCGCGCCCTGTGTGGAGAAGCTCACATTGCCGGCGGTCACCGTCGCATTCGCAGGCAGCGCGCCTGAATCAACGGCGCCGGCGTCCAGGGAAATCGTCACCCCGCCCAAGGCAACGGCAAAGTGAAACGCCAACAAAAGTAACGGCGCACACGCTGCGCGAGGTTCGGTGGTGTCGTGCATGACCTCCCGAAGCACGTTCGTCCGCGCGGAGCGCTTGCGGCTCCTGGTTGTTTCCGGCGCCGGCACGAACGCTTCGTGGCGTGCACTCCATATCAATCGATACGCGCGGTTGCTGTTGCCGTGTTTCCACATGAGACGGTTCCTTGAATGTTTGTTCCGGCGGCGGGTCCGCTGGCAATTGCTCCTGCATTGCCAGCATTTCCGCCATCCCTGGCGGTCAGAACGATTGACTGGCAGTCAGCCACAAGCGCAGCCCGCGCTCGCTGCCATCCTGATTGCGCTCGCGATTTGCATCGGCCAGGTCGTGACCCAACGGCACGGCCACGGCGGCATCCAACGCCAGGCCCTTGGGATGATTCCAGCGAATCCCCGCGCCGGTGGCGTACAGCGCAGCGACGTTGCGACCGGTGCCCTGAGTATCCCAACTCGCCCATGTTTGCTGGTGCTGGCGCACCACGCCGCTGTCGAAGAACAAATAGCCATCCAACCCTGCGAGACCGAGGCGCGGCAACAGGGTATGCAGCTCCAGTTGTAACAATGCACCGCCGTCGCCACTCCCCTCATTCATCGGATAGCCGCGCACATCGTAGGGGCCGCCGAGACTGAACTGTTGCGCCGAATCGAGATTGTTCGCCGCCCACTGCCCGACGAAACGCGCGCGCAGGTAGTACGCTGGCGCCAGCACTTGGTCGCGGCTCAGCTCTGCATTGATTCGAGTGAAGCCGCCGGCGATATCCGGTCCGGCAGCGTCCTGCGCACGGTCATCGTCCAAGCGCAACGAAATGCGGCCGCCAGTCAACTCCGTGCGCCAACGGGTAATACCGCCACCACCCCAGGTATCGCGGCTATCACCGTGCAGAGTCAATGTGTATGCATCGCTGCGACGGTCGTGCAACTTCATGCCGAGACTCTCGTCATCATAGTGGCGCGCCACATAAGTGAGACCGAGCCAGACATTGCGTGCGGTACTGCGAACCAACGGATAAGCCAGCGCAGCGGTGGCTGTGCGCGCGTCACCCTTGGCGTCGAGGTCGGCGAACTGCTCGCCCAAGCGGTAGTGCAGCTGGCTGTATCCAACACTGATACGCAGCCCGTCGTATCCCAGCGGCAAGCTGTAACCCAGCGATTGATAATCCAGCTGCTCGGCGATGAGACCCGTCAAGCTGAGCTGATCGCCGTAGCCGCTGGGATTGTCGGCGGCCAAGCGCAAGGAGCCCTGATTCCTGCCGGTGAACCGGCTGCCGAAATTGCTGGCACCGAGTTGCCCGGAGAACAGCGCCCGATCGCTCACACTCAATGCCAGATCACTGCTGCCCGGCGTGCTGCCCGCTTGCAGGACACCGTCTGCGCCGATGCCCGGCAAGTCGTTAGCTAATAACAGGCCGCGCTCCAGCTCCGCCAACGCGTAGGGCTCGCCAGCTTGCAACTGACGACCCACGACACGCGCGACATAGCTGCGCTTGGCGCGGGTCTTTCCCTCCGGTTGCAAATGCATGCTGCCGAAGCGGCCTTCCACGATCTGAATGTGCAGCGTCCCTTTGCTCACATCCTGTTCCGGCAGCAGCACACGCACGAACCAGCCGCGCTCGCGGTAGTAGCCCACCAGCGTTTGCGCGGCGGCCTGTAACTCGCCCATGCTGAGCGACTGACCTATATAAGAGTCTAGGTGCCGTGCCAGCTCATCGGGCGGGAGCAATGTCGTGCCGGTGATGAACACGCGCTTGAGCGTGATCCTTGGGCCGGTGCGGTCGATAGGGACCTGCGACTCGGCCGGCGCGGGCGTTTGTGTCGGCGGCGGAGTCAATGTTTGTTCGAGTTGCCGCTGCACCCTGCCGGCATCCGGCGGCACCTGCGCCAGGGCGAGAACGGGCACGGCGCAAGCCACCGACAGACCGGTGCACGCCAACGATCGAATGACACACAGGACCACAGGAAGCACGCCGCTCCACGAGGTGACAAAATTGGGGCGGAGTCTAGGAATGCGTGGCCCCAGGCGTATCCCCTGTTTAAGGTATTTACGTCGGAACGTGCGCTCGATCTCACCTCGAAAGTGACCGCCAGCACACTGCTCCCTCGCGTCGGTTAAGATGTTTGCGCCTCGCTTCGCAGGATCTCAATAGCCACTCATGACCAGTGCCGCGATCTCCGTTGTTGTCATCGAGGATGACGCGCCTCTGCGCGAAGAATTCGAATGCATGTCACGCTCACACGCCGGACTGAAGTTGCTCGGCAGTGCAGGGACATTGGCGGAAGCTCGTGTTCTGCTGGCCCGCTGTACGCCCGACGTGATGATGGTAGATCTGGGTTTACCCGATGGCGACGGCATCGAGCTCATCACTACTTTGGCGCAAACCTCTCCGCAGGCCGTGGCCCTGGTCACCACCGTGTTTGGTGACGAGAGCCACGTCATCCGCGCCATCGAAGCCGGCGCGCGCGGTTATCTGCTCAAGGATTCGTCCGTCGACGAGTTCGCCCGTGCGGTTCAGATCGTGCATGCGGGCGGCTCGCCGTTGTCACCGCAGATCGCACGGCATTTGCTGGCTCGTTTCGCGCCGGCCGCACGGCCGCCACGAGTAACAGGACCCGACGCGCTGACCCCTCGTGAGATAGACATCCTCACGCGTATTTCACAAGGCTTCACGGTCGCCGAGACAGCCGAACAACTCAACATTTCCGCGCACACCGCGGCGACGCACATCAAGAACGCTTACAGCAAGCTGGCGGTGCGCAATCGCGTCGAGGCGGTGAACCAGGCTCGCCGCCGTGGCCTGATCGGATGACTCGATCCATCGCGCTGGCCCGTGCGGGGCTGCTGCTGAGTCTGGTGCTGTTCGCGATCATCGCCTGGGCACGGCAGCTTGCCGAAAGTGAAGACCGGCTGCTCGATCGCGCCGAGTTCGTGGTCAGCGACGCGGCAACCCCACCGACGCAGGGTTGGGAGCCGGTGCTCTTGCCGGACAATTGGCGCCTGACTCGTCCGCAACTCAGCGGCATGGCCTGGTACCGCGTGCGCTTCGACCTCTCTCCCGTGCCATCCCAGCCGCAAGCCTTATATCTACCGCGACTGTCGTTGATCGGCGAGTTGCGGCTCAACGGCTCGGTGCTCACTCCCGATGTACGCTTCGACGAGACTGGACGCCAGGGCGTACCGATGGACAACGCGCCCGTCTATGTCGTGCTGCCCTCCGGATTGTTTCGCAATGGCGAAAACCTGCTGGAAGTACGCCTGCAGGGCGACCGCCAGATTCGCAGCGGCCTGTCCGCGATTCGCCTGGGCCCGGCCGTCACGCTCCAGCCGCTCTGGTTCGAACGCCAGTTGCTGCAGGTCTATCTGCCATATGTGCTGCTGGTACTAACCAGTGGCGCGCTGTGCTTCGTCTACGCCTATACGCTGCGGCAGCGGCGCTTCTCGACGATTCAACTTGCGTTGCTGGTGGGCATCGTCACACTGATGTTGTATTCGGTGCTGAAGCTGCCGATCTCACGCGGCCATGAGCAAGGCGTTCGCGCTCTGGCGACCACTGGCATGTACTGGCTACTCTGCGTCTCCGGCCACCGACTCAGCGGCATCCGAGTGCCAGGGATGCCCGCGGTGATACACGGCATGGCGGCGTTCACTTTCATCGCCATAGCTGTGGCGATGATCCGAGCTGACGTCACCGATCGCATCTGGCTCCTTGCCTGGCCCCTCGTGTTCCTGCAGATGAGCGTGATCGCTGCGCTGTTGCTCAGCGCGTGGCGCCGGCGCTCGGTCAAGTTGCTGCTGCTGGCATTGAGTGCGGCATTCTGGACGACGACAGTCGCGCAGTCGTTGGCGATCCTCTCGGAATGGTTGCCCTGGGACAGTTTTCGGTGGAGCGTGTCGGGCGCACTCCCGTTCTGCATCGTGCTCCTGTTCTTCTTCGCCGAACGCTTCATCCTCGATCGCGAGGAAGCGGCCCGCGAACAGCGAGCAGCCATCGCAAGCGAGCGCGGCCGCATCCTTCAGGACATGCATGACGGCATCGGCGCCCAGCTCATCACAGCCAAGCGACTCGCACGGCGGCCGGATGTCGATCGCGATGACCTGGCGTCCATGATCGAAGAATCGCTGCAGGACCTGCGCCTGATCATCGACTCGCTCGATCTGACCGAGCGCGATCTGCTGCCATTGCTGGGCAACCTTCGGCTGCGTCTGCAACCGCGCCTCGCGACACTGGGCATTCGTCTGGAGTGGGACGTGCAACCGCTGCCAGCATTGACCGGGCTGGGGCCCGAATCGGCACTGGCGATCCTGCGCATCGTCCAGGAGGCGATCAACAACGCGGTTCGCCATGCCAGTCCCAGCTGCATCCGCATCACGGTGCGCGCCGACCGACAGCAAGCTGTCATTCGCATCAGTGACGACGGCCGCGGTTTCGACGCTGCAACCATCGGTCCTGGCCGGCGTGGGCTGACCGGCATGCACCTGCGCGCGAAAAAAATCGGAGCACGGCTGAATGTTGAGGGGCGCTCGGACTCCAGCACTGGCGCACAGGTGACGCTCGCCATCCCACACCAGTTGCGGGATGGAGGTCCATGATCGCTAGCTGAACGTCATCTCTTGTACGACGCCACCGCGACATCATCCAGGCCGACGCGATTCAGCAAGACGGGATAGTGAGGATGCTGTCGGATCGGCTTCATGCGCGGGTCATTGCGCAGAAAGATGAGACAGTTCGAGCGTTTGGCAACAGCGTCATCGAGCAGCGTCATGGCGCGATCCTGGTCGCCGATGCTGAGATAAGCAGCGGCCGATTCATACGGACATACATAGGTACCGGCGCTCGCCGCCTTTTCGAGCAGCGGCAGCACCTTCTCCTTCTGCCCTGCGTAACCATATGCCTGTGCCAACATGATCAACGCGACCGGCGAGTCATCCAGTTCAGCGCCTCTTTCGGCAAGCTGCACGGCGCGTCGGTAGTCGCCGGCAATGGAAGCGCCGACGCCCGCACCTGAAAACACAGGCCCGACGTCCGGGTGTTGTTCCATCTTTTTGTCCACCCACTGCCGCGCCGCCTGGCTTTCCCCGACCATGAACAGCGCCCAGTTGCCCCAATCCGCCATTTCCACGTTGAGCGGATCGAGACGATTGGCGTCGGCCAGCGCGAGCTTGACCTTTGCCGCTTCGCCCAGGCCCGAGTAGTACAACGCAAACCCTACTTCGGTCTGCGCCAGCGTCGGGTCGCGGCGCTTCGCCTTGCTCAAGGCAATCCAGGCATCCTTCCAGCGCCACGCCATCACATAGGTCAGCCCCAGGGAAGACCACGCCTCGGCGGAGTCGGGCCGCAACTGCTGCGCCTCGGCGAGCGAGTCGACCACCTTCTGCAGCATGTTGATCGGCGGCTCGAAATAAGCAAACAGCTGCCGGTAGGCATCGCTGCGGGCGATATAGGCATCGAAGAACTTTGGATCGAGCGCGATGGCTTGGTCGAACAGCTCGATCGCCCGCGGCAGGGAGTCGTGACTGAGCCGATCCAACTGATAGCGCCCGGCGACGTAGGCCTCATACGCTTGCAAGTTGCTCGTGGGAAACTCGTCCAGTGCGCGTTGCTCTTCGGCGAGGACCGCCACCTTCAAGGAGTCCGATACCGCGCCGGCAATGGCGGACTGCATCGAGAACAAATTCGTATCGTCGGTGCGGCTCTCGTAATCCTTGTCCCAGACGACGAGTCCTTTGCGCAGGTCCTCCAGCTCCACGGTGATGCGCAGCTCGTTGCCTGAAGAGATACTGACAACGCCATCGAGCACATACTGCACCTCGGGCAGCTGACGCCGGATGTGATCGCGAGCCTTGTTGTCGCGGAAGGTAAATGCGGAAGGCGGTGGCACCACTCTCAGACCCGATATCTTTCTCAGGTTGCGGATCACTTCGCGAGTGACCTGATCCGCGAACGGCTGCCAGGCTTCGGGCGCATCGCCGGATACATCGAAGGGCACGACCACGACGTACGGCAATTCGGGTGCCGATCGCGGGTGCCACGATGCGAACGCCCCCCAACCGAGCAATGCCGCAAGCAGCACCACGCCGGCCATTGCCAACGGCGAGCGCCAAAATGGTGCAACCGGGGCATCGACGCGATCGGCCGCAGGTGGCGGTGCTGGCGGGGCATCTGCCACGGCAACCCCGCCTTCTGGAATGACTGTAACCGGGGCGACGAATTGATAGCCGCGGCCACGGATGGTGAGAATCGTTTTCTGCAGCTCGCCGCTGTCGCCGAGGATCTTGCGCGCGCTCTTGACGTGATTGCTCAGCGTCGCATCCGAAACCTCGCGCCCGTCCCAGACTTCCCGGAACAGCTCTTCCCGAGACAGCACCCGATCGCGATGCCGAATCAGATAAACCAGCAGATCGAAGACCTTCGGCTCCACGGGGACGACGGTGTCGCCGCTACTGATCCGGTAGCGGGCCGTATCGACGGTGTATTCGGCTATCTGGTACTTCATTCGAGCGCCGTACCGAATTACTTGTCGGCCGCGGTTACAGCCTGGGCAGCCCCGGCAAACGTTAGCGAATCATTACCTAAAAATTATCCAGGCGCCAAGCAGCCTTCCGGCCACCGCGGCCAAAGTGGGCCCGATCGAACCACGACTCTCGGGAGCGCCTCATGCCTACGCCACTGGAAATTCTGTTGGACCCTATCTCATTGACCGTACTGGGACTGTACGGCGCCTTGATCCTGTTCGAAGCGCTGTTCCCCGCCCGCCCCCTGCCCCAGGTCAAGGGCTGGAGAACCCGGGCCCTGCTGGTGTTCGGCGTCTACTTCTTTGCCTCCTCCTATCTGCCCCTGCTGTGGGGCGAGACGCTGGCGCGTTACCAGCTCTTCAACCTGGAGACGCTCAACCCCTTTGTCGGGGCCGGCATCGCGGTGCTCGCTTATGAGTTCTTCGTCTACGTCTGGCACCGGACCATGCATCGGGTGCACTGGATCTGGCGCTCCTTTCACCAGATGCATCACAGCGCCGAGCGTCTGGACAGCTACGGCGCCTTCTACTTCAGCCCGCTGGACATCGTCGGCTTCACGTTGCTCAGCAGTCTCAGCCTGACCGTGGTGGGACTCGGTGCGCAGGCGGTCACGTACTTCCTGTATGCCTCGATGTTCCTGGCCGTCTTCCAGCACATCAACGTCCGCACGCCGCAATGGCTGGGCTATATCCTGCAGCGGCCCGAGAGCCACAGCATTCATCACGCTCGCGGCGTTCACCAGTTCAACTATTCCGACCTGCCGCTGTTCGACATCCTGTTCGGCACCTTCCGCAACCCCAAGGATTTCGCCAGCGAGGCCGGCTTCTACGACGGCGCCTCCGCGAAGCTGCCGCAGATGCTCGCGTTCAAGGATATCGCGGGAAGCGACTTCGACCCTGCGATGAATCTTGGCAAACGCTGACGCACAGAGCATGGAGCACGCCGGGCGCGGCTATCGCTCGCGCCCGGCATCGTCCACCCAAAGACGCCTTTGCAATCAAGATGTCATCGCTGTGTGACACCCTATAACGTGGGTTCCAAGTCACGCAGATGAGAAATGTCCGATATCGATTGCAGACTCGAAGCACGCTCACCGTCTCCCGCTGGCACGCATGCCTGGCTGCTTGCACTCGCAAGCCTGCTGCTGAGCGCTGTCGTCCAGATGCCGGCCCACGCGTCGCAGACGCGTGCACCCGAGCCCAACACGCTGGTACCGAAAGGCGTCATGCGCTATGCCCCCAGCGGGTTTCCAGATCGAGTGGTCGCCTCGCCTGCACAGGACGCCACGCGAGGATTCGCGGTCTCGTGGCGTACTGATGCGACGGTGGATGCGCCGACGCTCGAAGTCGTGGTGGCTGGCGACTCACCGGACATGGGAACACCCCGCCAGATTCGCGCCACCACGCGCGTCCTCAAAACCGAGAACGGCGTTGCCCACTATCACCGGGTAGATGTCGATAAGCTGCAACCTGACACCCTCTACGCGTGGCGCGTCCAGGGCAACCGCACCTGGAGCGCGTGGATGCAACTGCGCACAGCGGCGCAGACCGGGCCGTTGACGCTGCTGTACTTCGGCGACACACAGAATAAGAACGTAAGTCTCAGCACACGCGTACTACGTGAAGCTCTGCGACACGCTCCCGATGCCCGCCTGGCTTTGTATGCCGGCGATCTCGTCAGCGGCGGTGACGGTGAAGACGATAACGAATGGGGCGAGTGGTTCGAAGCGAACGGCGCGTTGCCGACGATGCTGATGACTGCGCCGGCACCCGGCAATCACGAGTATTTCGAAGAACACGAGGACACGCCTCAAGCTCGCCGTGTGCTCGGTGCGCACTGGCCGATGCAGTTCGCGCTGCCGTCGAATGGCACGCAGAAGGCACCACAGACCACGTACTGGTTCGATTATCAAGGCGTGCGCTTCGTCGTGATCGACGGCACTTCAGCGCTCGATCTGGGCACGGCGGAAGCTCAGGCGCAGTGGCTCGACACGGTGTTGACGTCCAATCCACATCGTTGGTCCGTGGTGGTCACGCATCAACCTTTCTTTTCACCGCGTGCCGATCGCGACAACGTGAAGTTGACCGAACACCTGTTGCCAGTCATCCGCAGGCATCGTGTCGATCTGGTCCTGCAAGGTCACGACCACACCTATGGTCGCCGTGGCGCAGCCGAGTCCGACCAGACACCGATTTTCGTCGTCTCGGTGACCGGCGCCAAGCAGTACCGAGTGTCCCCACAAGCACGCAGCACGATGGCGCCGGTCGCTGAGGACACTCAACTGTTTCAAGTGCTGCGGGTGGATGGCGCTCGCCTCCACTACGAAGCGCGGACCGCGACTGGCCGACTCTACGATGCGTTCGAGCTCGTCGATGAGGGCAAGCCGGGCAAGCGCCTGGTGGAGATCCGATCCGGCCGCATCCCCGAGCGCTCCTGCACTCGCTCGCAGACACTCAAGGGACGCAAAGATCGTTGCTGGGAATGAGGCAAGCTCATGGACTAATTTGCCTCGCAGCTGCGTATATGTCCCATGAGTCTGTCCAAGCCGCGGTTCGATGTGGTCGGTCAACTGACGGCCCTGCGTCGGTACGCCCGCTCTTTGACTCGCGACGACACCAATGCCGAGGATCTGGTCCACGAAACCCTGCTGCGGGCGTATGAAAAGCGGGACAGCTTCCTGGAGGGCCGAGCGCTCAAGCCCTGGCTGCTGTCCATCATGCACAACATCTTCGTCGACGGGCGGCGCGCTCGTCAGGCGGAGATCGAGCGCATCGAGCGCGCCGCTCGCCTGCAGGATTCGGTAAGCGTCGGCACCCAGGAGCAGCTGGTCCGCCTGGAGCAAGTGCGCCGGGCGCTGGACGAGTTGCCTGAAGATCAGCGCGCCGCCATCCACCTCGTGGCGATCGAAGAGTTGAGCTTCGCCGAAGCCGCTGCGGTGCTGGATATCCCCCAGGGAACCTTGATGTCGCGGCTGGCCCGGGCGCGGGCTGCGCTTCGGGCGCTCGACAACACCACCACGCAACGACCTGCAACCGCGGCGACACGCCCGCATCTGAAAATCGTCGGAGGAGCGGATGAGCAGTCTCACTGATCCCATCACCGAAGCCGATCTACAGGGCTACCTCGAAAATCAGTTGCCGGTGTCCCGACGCATCGAGGTCGAGGCGTATCTGTCGACTCATCCGGACGATGCCACACGCATCATGGCGGATCTGAGAAGCCGCGACGAAATGCGCCTCGCCTTTGCCGATGAGCCGCACGTGGAACACATCCCGACGCTCAAAGCCGCACGCCGTCTGGAACGAGGCTTGACGCGCGATCGCCTGTTTCGTCAGTTCCGGCGCGCTGCCTCGGTCACGGCGCTCATCGCCTTGGGTTGGCTCGCTCATGCGCAGCTCAGTCCCAGCATTGGCGCGGCCGCCTCGACGATGACACCTGCTTACGTGAACGACGCCGTCATGGCTCATCGCACCTCTGCGCTGCGAGCCGTCATGATTTCACAGCCGGAAACACTCGAGTACGACCCCGAGGAAATTCGCTCGGCCACGCACATCGTGTTGCCGGCGTTGCCCAGCGACTGGAGTGTCCGCGACGTACAGATCTTCCCGTCGTCATTCGGCCCCAGCGTCGAGATCGCTCTGCACTCCACCACATATGGCGAGATCTCGCTGTTCGCGGTGCATGCCGGAGCGGTCGCCATGATCCCCACCACACTCTCGCAACGGGACGACGTCGCCGCCGTGTATTGGCAACGCGCCGACGTCGCTTATGTGCTGGTCACGCGCGCACCGTCGAGGGATCTCGACAAGGCCGCGGCGCTCCTCGCGCAATCGCTTTGAACTCACCTTACGAAGAGGTCTGCTATGGAAAACCAGGATCAACAAATCATCCAGGGCTTGTTCACCCGGCTGGGTGAAGTAGAACGGCAAGCGCCGCCGCGCGACGCAGCCGCCGAAGCTTTGATCAAACAACGCATCACCGAGCAGCCCGCCGCGCCCTATTTCATGGCGCAGACCATCGTGATGCAGGAACAAGCACTCCAACACGCGCAGGCGAAGATCGAAGACCTGGAGCGCCAGGCCCGAGAGCGCCCGGCAGGTGGCGGCTTGTTCGGCGGTCTGTTCGGCGGCGGACAGAGCAACCGCCAGCCGACTCGCACACTCGCTGCCAACGCACGTCCTGCCGCACCGATGCAACCTGGTCAGTCCGGTGGCTTCCTCGCCGGCGCGGCGCAGACCGCGATGGGCGTCGCCGGTGGCGTGTTACTCGGTAACGCCATCGCTGGCATGTTCGCCGGCGATGCGAAAGCAAGTGAAGCTGCGCCAGCAGAGTCTGCCGATGAGCCCGCGGCGGACGAAGGCAGCGGCTTCGACGACGGCTTCGGCGACGACTTCGGCGGTGGCGACTTCTGATCGACAGCGACTCTCATCCGGGCGGCGGTGAGCCATCGCCGCCCGTTGCGAGCAACATTAGAACTGCGTCGACATCCCGCCGCGGAGTTTCCCGATGACGTTGGAATGGCTGGTCGATCCAGCCGCTTGGGCCGGTCTTGCGACCCTGGTCCTGTTAGAGATTGTCCTGGGCATCGACAATCTGATCTTCATCGCCATCCTGGCGGATAAACTTCCCGAACAGCAACGCAATCGCGCGCGTCTGGTCGGTCTGTCGCTGGCGCTGCTGATGCGTCTGGTACTGCTGGCCTCGATCTCGTGGCTGGTCACGCTGACCGAGCCGTTGTTCGAGGTGTTCGGCAGCGACATTTCCTGGCGCGATCTCATTCTCATCCTCGGTGGCTTGTTTCTATTGTTCAAGGGCACCCTGGAGCTGCACGAGCGCCTGGAAGGCGGCCCGGTTGCCGCGACCGGCAGCCCTATTCACGCCGTGTACTGGCAGGTGATCGCTCAGATCGTCGTGCTCGACGCCGTGTTCTCGCTCGACAGCGTCATCACCGCCGTCGGCATGGTCGGCGAGTTGTCCATCATGGTGATCGCAGTCATCGTCGCTATGGGAGTGATGATGCTGGCAAGCCGCCCGTTGATGGCATTCGTGAGCCGTCATCCGACCGTGGTGGTGCTGTGCTTGGGATTCCTGCTGATGATCGGCTTCAGTCTGATCGTGGAAGGTCTCGGTTTCCACATTCCGAAAGGCTATCTGTACGCCGCCATCGGTTTCTCCATTCTCATCGAAGCGGCCAATCAGCTCGGACGTCGCAATCTCGCGCGGCGAGTGACCATGTCGGACGCGCGCGATCGGACTGCGCAAGCGGTGCTGCGAATCCTCAGGGGCGGCAAAAATACGTCGGTCACATCGGAAGAGGTGGCGGCCATCGTTTCATCCGGCGGCCCCGAGCCCGCGTTCACCGCCGATGAGAGCTCGATGATCGAAAGAGTGTTGCGACTGTCGGACCGACCGGTGCGCTCGATCATGATTCCACGCGTGGATACGGTGTGGCTGGACATCGACGACGCGCCGGAGCAGCTGTTGCAACAGCTCTACGACAGCGGCCATTCGCGTTTTCCAGTGTGCCGCGACCAGGACACCGTGCTCGGCATCGTGCACGCCAAGGATCTGCTGCGTCAGCAGGAACCGGGCGATCACTGGGATCTGCGCTCGGCGCTGCGAGCCCCGCTGTTCGTGACCGAAGCGATGCCGGTGCTGAAGCTCCTCGAAGAATTCAAGAAATCCCCGGTGCACCTGGCCATCGTGGTCGACGAACACGACGCGTTCAAAGGCATCGTCACACCCGCCGACATCCTCGCGGCCATCGCCGGTCACCTGCCGGAGATTCTCGGCGCGCAGGACCTGGCGCGCGCTGCTGCGGAACCTGGCGTCTGGATGCTGCATGGTCGCGCGCGAATCGATCAGGTCGAGACCCGTCTGGCAGTGACCGGCATGCAGGTCGATCCTGACTTCGCCACGCTCGGCGGCTTCCTGCTGCATCAACTCGGTCATCTGCCGGGACCGGGCGAAGGCTACGACTGGAACGGCTGGCGGTTCGAAGTGCTCGACCTCGACGGACAACGTGTCGGCAACGTGCGCGCCATTCGCTTATGAGCGCCCTACTCGGCACCTGCTGCTTCGAGCCGCGTCTGCACGCTCTGTAGCAGCTCTAGCGCTCTGTCGGTGTGCTCTCCAGGATGAGGACTGTAAGCAAGCGGAGCCAACGTCTGCACGGCATCGCCGAAGCGCTCATCTGCAATCATCTGTTGAGCGACGAGCCAACGCGTGGACGCGTCAAAGGGCGCGAGCTCCAACGCCCACTCCAGGCCGTCGATGGCATTCTTGGTCGGCAGCTCGCCCTGTTTCGTATAGCCGAGATAGAACCACACCAGCGGAATCGGATGATCGTTTTCAACCTTGTTGGCTCGCACGAATTGGCTGCGGACGTCCTTCCAGGATTCCTTCGGTAGCGCCCCGCTCTGCACCTTGCGCGCGAGCGCATAACCTTTCTGCAGGTGCGCGTTGATCTGTTGCGGATCGATGGCGACAGCCCGGTCGGCTGCGTCGATTGCGGCGTCGTCATTGCCCGCGTCGAACTCCGCTTCGGCCAGCGCTGCCTGCACGGTCGGGTCGTCCGGATGACGGGCGGCGATCTTGCGAGCCTCGACCACGAGGCGCTTGGCCTCTTCGGCGCCGACGCCCACCTTCGATTCGATGATGACCGGCATCATCTGCGCTTCGGCGGGACGCAGCTTGCGTACCGCGACCGGACCGATACTGAGCGAACTTTGGCCGACCATCAGTATGTTGACGTTGCGCCGCCTGAGATAAGCCTCCATGTCCCTGTTGAGCCGATCGAGATCGCCAAACGCAGCTTCAGCCGCGTCGAGCGCCGAGCGGCCCGTGGCCAGCAACTGGCTATATTTCGGCAGTTGCCCGGCCCGCTCGGGCGTCATCTGCAGGTAATGGAACAACACCCAGCTCTGGCCATAAAACGAGTCATAGCTCTGTTTCGAGCCCACCCCACCATCGAAGTCGAGCAGCCGGCGGATCGGTACCGGGCGGCCATAACTCAGCTCCATGGCTCGATAGTACGGCGGCGCGCCGAGCCCGACGCTGCCGTCCGGCTTGAAGCGCACGCCGGCGAAAAACTCCGCGAACCCCTCGACAAACCAACGCGGGTAAGCCCGATGCGTGTTGGTCTGCATGAAATGATGCGCGTATTCGTGATAGAGAACGGTTTCGCCCGTCAGGTCGCTTTTCGACGCGCCTTTCAACTTTGGAATCACAGCAACGGATCCGCCGGCGCGAGGAATATAGATGCCGGCGAGGTAGCGATTGTTGGTCCCTACCACCTCGCGAACCTGGGCGCGATCGGATACGACGAAAATCGTCACCCGATTGGATGGGCTGGGCTTGGCCTTTTCTTGCTTGTAGACCCACGCCATGGCCGCGTGAAAGCGCTCCAGGCGCGCGGCGAAATCTGTGACCGACTTCTCCTTCTGATCACTGTAGATGACAAAGTGATCACTACTCGCCTCCAGCCATTCGGCTTGCGCAGTCGCGCCCACAATGAACATAAGAAACACGAGCGCCAGCACGCGCATAGGCAAGTCCTCCCTTGGGCGCAGAGGCTATGTGAACAGGTGCCGGCCACGCAATAGAGCGCGGGATCGACGCTGTCGGTGACCGCGCAAGCGAGCGGTCACCGCCCGTCCGATCAGATGCCCTGAGCGGCGCGCAGGCATCACCCAGGCCTGTCACGGTGCCGGAGCGAGCTCATATCCATACACGGTTACACCGCCGCTTGTGACATTACCGAGCACAGCGCCATTCGCCGTGAACGCTTGCCGGAGCGGTAGCTGCCCCGGAAAGCGCTCGATCAGTTGACTTGTGCATCGCGGCAAAACTCTCGTTGGAACATTCCATCGCACTGCCTGATACTCAGGCCATTCGGCACGCTCATCTCATCTACCGCATTGAGCGGCATGAAACACACATCGGACGAGTCACTCCGGCGCCTATTGAAATATTCTTTTGATCGGCTCGAAATGGCACCGAACGATATCGCGATGATGCTCAGGTTATTCGCAGGAGAACGCGCATCATGCCAGGTCGAATTGGACCAGAATCACCACAGCGGGGATCTTTTGGGGACGAAGCCGACCAGTTGCGACAGGTGCTTGCCGACGCGGAAGAACTGCTGAGAAAAACCAGCAGCACCAGTTCAGACACTGCCCACTCGAGATCGGAACGATTGCAGAGCGCCACCGAGGCCGCGCTGTCGTGGCTCGAATCTCTGTTACGCAGCAGCGGCGACCCAGCCGGGCCTGGCGCCGATCATGCGACCCGGCTGGCAAGGCAAACCATGGAGGCCATTGCCCTGGCTGAAAAATCGCGATTGAGAAGCTATGAGTGGCTGTCCTTGGGGTTGTTCCTGTGCCTCGGCTATACCCTGCTTGTGGTGTTGCCTCGAGCCGAGCTGACTTTGTTCGATGCCTTTACCCTGCTCCTCAGCTTGGGGATGGGGATCGCCATGTTCTGCTACGAGAGAGCATCTGCCAATGGCTACTTGCGTATAGGTGAGACGCTAGGGAAAACATATGACCATTTCTACCAGAGCCCGAACGGAAACGCCCAGCTACACGCCCAGCCTCAATCTCGACCCATCGGCTCCCCCGGCACAGTTGCCAGCAGTATCGACTCCCCAACCTGATCCTCGCTGGCTACAGCACGTACGACAGTTGGCGGATGTCACGCTCGGCTTCTTTCGGCTGGGACGCTCCCTGGCCAGGTTCAAACTCACAATGGCGGCGGCCGGTTTCGCGTTCCTCGGTATCGGAGGTTTCATCTCGATAACGCAGCAAGTCAGTGGGTTCACGGCACACGCCCTGCTGGCTGGGCCGGGCATCGCAGAAGTCGTCGGTTGCGGCGTGATTCTGCTCGCTTTTGTCGGAGCCAACGTCTATGTCGTCAGGCAGACAGCGCAGAGAAGCGAACGCATGATGGAGCTTGCCGCCGATCCTGCTACGCCCGCTGACGCACGCAAAGTCTTTCTGGAGATACTCGTGCAAGACGCACGACGTTAGATCATGCGCTCGCGCACCTGGCGTACTCGAGCGTTACCTGCAATTGCGCCGCGCGGTCGTGACCACTGCACGACCGCTTGATCCAATGAGTCTGACCCACCGTCACCAGGGGCTCCCTGGTCAGCGGCCAGTCACTTCCTTCAACGCCCTACCCATCGCGTTGTGGCGATAGTCGTCGCGCACCCAGAAGGCCTTGAAGCCGTTGCGGGCACCGTTGAACTCACCGTAGTTGTCGCCGTTGGCATCGCCCGGGCGCTCGTCCCCACCGTAGGTGTAAACGGGGCGATCGCGATATGCCCACACGGAAATAGCGCCGCTTTGACCTTGTGTCGCACGCTTGCCGGTGTTCGGATCGATGCTGATCACCGTCCACAGCGAGCTATCCGCCTTCGCGCCGGGCTGGGCTTTCACATACGGGAAAGTCTCCTGGCACACCTTCGGATCGAAGTTTCCGCAGATCGCAAGACGATACTGTTGCGGCGAGTCCGGGTGATCGCATGACTGCTGGTCGAGCGCGTCGTCGTTGCAGTGATAGAGATAAATCGTCTTGCCGTTCGCATCCGCAAGCACCTGGCCGATGCGCGAGTCTTGCAGCGTGAATTCAGACGGCGGCGAATAAGCGCGCTGAGTGAAGACGTTGTGCCAGCCCGGATTGTCGCTACCGGTCATGCTGCGAGTCTGCTTTTCGAGCCGATAGGTGTAGAGCGGCTTACCGCGGAACGCCCATTGCCCCACACCGGGAGAGCGCTCGACGATGGTCCATTCGCCGTGAGGCTTCGCGATCTGCGGAGCAGCCACCGGCTCCCACAGTTTCAGGCACTCGGCATTGCAATTGGATTTGTTCGGAGCATCCGCGTCGGAGCTGTAGACCGAATATCCCTTGCTCGTTATCACCATGTGGCCGGTGCGAAACGGCACGATATCCAGCTCGGGCGGCACGTCGGCCGGCGGGCCCACCGGAAAGCGCACGGCGCCTTGCTCACCCACGATGATGGCTTTGGTGCCGCCGAGCACATCGCCCGGCTCACGGTCGAGATCCGAGCTGTAGACGGGCAAGCCTTCGTAGGCCCATTGCGTCTGGCCATTCTTGCGCTTGATGATGGTCCACTTGCCGACGGGCTTGGCGTCAGCAGGCGCCAGCTTCGGCGGCCACCGCTGCTCGCAGCTGCGGCGCTTCTCGTATTCAGGCAGCAGGAAGCCTGGCGGGTACGGGCTCATGAGCCCCGACGTTTCCTTATAAACAGTGTCGTCACAGGTAGAAACACCGCTCTTCGCCCGATCGCCGAGGCTGCCGTTGCGCAAGCCCTGCTGTGGCCAGACGTAAAGGGTCATGCCCTTCTCATCCGCAAACACGGGCCCTTCCAGTTCCGTCGGCATGACCTTGATGCCGGGCGGCAGTGGCATCGGCACCCAAGCCTCACGCTCGGTGTTGGCTTTGGATTGCCAAAAAGGCTCGATGGGTAGCTCTGCCCGGCTCACCCCAGTCGCCAACAGTAAGGCGACTCCAACAGTCACCTTCGCCGAGCGGCGAAACCGTTGCCGAAATGAGCTCGATGGCGCATGAACGCCCCCTGCAGATTGGTATTGCCTTAGCATGTAAGCCTTTATTGTCTGTCGCGAATCAACCAAGTTGTCACCGCAACGCGCGCAGTACGTACGCGCAGTGATTGGCAGAAACGTAGCCGACAGTCGGAGGCAATTCAAACCAGCTTGAAGCGCATCGGCGCGAATTTTTCGCGCGATTTTCTGGTGGAATTTGCAAGCCCGAGCGAGTGCGGGCAGGAAGCAAGGAAGGCAGTGACAGTGGGCTGAGCAATCGCCACCGCGTGTTACTCGTCGGTGGCGAAACAAACATCACAAAGGAACTGGCGGAGCGGACGGGACTCGAACCCGCGACCCCCGGCGTGACAGGCCGGTATTCTAACCAGCTGAACTACCGCTCCAGCCGCTAGAACCTTTGCAATGCTTCGACCCTTACGGGTGCAACTCTTGTCAGGGAGTTGGTGGGTGCTGAGGGGATCGAACCCCCGACATTCGCTGTGTAAGAGCGACGCTCTACCGCTGAGCTAAGCACCCGTTCGTACTATCAGTACTCGCGTAACCCGCTCAATCAGAACCCAGATGACCGAGTGGCTGGTTAAGCCCCCCGTTTCGAAGGCGCGCTAATTTACAGCATCCTTCAGCGCCTTACCAGCTTTGAATCCAGGAACTTTTGTCGCTGGGATTTCGATCGGCTCGTTGGTGCGCGGATTACGACCGGTGCGGGCCGCACGGGCCTTCACTACGAACGTGCCGAAGCCGAGCAGCGACACGGAGTCGCCGGCCTTCAGCGCGCCTGTGACGGCATCGAAAACCGCATCGACGGCACGCGTGGCCTCGGCCTTCTGCAGGCCCGTCTTGGTGCTCACGGCGTCGATCAGTTCCGCTTTGTTCATATCCGGTTTCCTTCTTGTAGAAAGCCTCGCCCCCGACGACCACATCAGGAACGGGGGCGCGTTATAGCAGCGCGCGGCGGAGAAAGGAAGCGCGATGCCGCGAATGCTGTCGGGTAATTTTAGACGGTTGTCAGGCCGAAGCGGGCCGGAATCATGCAATTTGTTTGATTCCGGCCCTCGTGTCGGACCTTGTCAATGCGCTCTGGGCTGCTTGTTAGCGCGCTTGGCGACGCGCCGCGCACGCGGTTTGTCATTGCCGCGCGACGGCTCTGGAGCGGCCGAGATCGGTGCAGGCATGTGTTTGAGTGCTACCTGCAACACCTCGTCGATCCACTTCACCGGCTTGATCTCCAGACTGTCCTTGATGTTCTGCGGAATCTCCGCCAGGTCCTTGGTGTTGTCGTCCGGGATCAATACCGTGCGAATGCCGCCGCGGTGCGCAGCGAGTAACTTTTCCTTGAGTCCGCCGATCGGCAGCACCTGTCCGCGCAGAGTAATTTCGCCCGTCATGGCGACATCCGAGCGCACCGGCACCTTGGTGAGCGCCGAGACCAGCGCCGTGCACATGCCGATACCCGCGCTCGGGCCATCCTTCGGCGTCGCGCCTTCCGGCACGTGAATGTGCACGTCGACCTTCTGGTAGAAGTCCGGGTCGAGACCCAGCACGGCTGCGCGGCTGCGTACGACGGTCATGGCGGCCTGAATGGACTCCTGCATCACCTCGCCAAGCTGACCGGTGTGCGTGAGCTTGCCCTTACCGGCAACGATCGCGGACTCGATGGTCAGCAGCTCGCCGCCCACTTCGGTCCAGGCAAGACCCGTCACCTGGCCGATGTGATCCTGCTCCTCGGCACGACCATAGCGGAAGCGACGCACGCCGAGATACTTCGACAGATTCTTCGGCGTGATCGAGATGTGGTCCGGCTCGCCCTTGGTGAGCAACTGCTTCACAGCCTTGCGGCACAGCTTCGACACTTCGCGCTCGAGGTTGCGAACACCGGCCTCGCGCGTGTAGTAGCGAATGATGTCGATGATGGTGCTCTCGGAAACCTTCAGCTCGTTTTCCTTCAAGCCGTTCTGTTTCATCTGCTTCGGCAGCAGGTAACGCTGCGCGATGGCGGCCTTCTCGTCTTCGGTGTAGCCCGGCAGACGAATGACTTCCATGCGATCCAGCAGCGGCGCCGGAATGTTCAGGCTGTTCGCGGTACACACGAACATCACTTCGGACAGATCGAAGTCCACTTCCAGGTAGTGATCGGCGAACGTCGAGTTCTGCTCCGGATCGAGCACCTCGAGCAGCGCCGATGACGGATCGCCACGGAAGTCCATGGCCATCTTGTCGATCTCGTCCAGCAGGAACAGCGGATTGTGCACGCCGGTCTTGACCATGTTCTGAATGATCTTGCCCGGCATGGAGCCGATGTACGTGCGGCGGTGACCGCGAATCTCCGCTTCGTCACGCACACCACCGAGCGACATGCGCACGAACTTGCGATTCGTGGAACGCGCGATCGACTGACCCAGCGACGTCTTGCCGACGCCCGGTGGACCGACCAGACACAGGATCGGACCTTTCAGCGTCTTCACGCGCTGCTGGACGGCGAGGTATTCGACGATGCGCTCCTTCACCTTCTCCAGCCCGTAGTGATCCTCGTCGAGCACTTTCTCGGCGAGGTTGATGTCGTTGTGCACCTTGGTCTTCTTTTTCCAAGGCGCCTTCACCAGCCAGTCGACGTAGTTGCGCACCACCGTGGCTTCGGCGGACATGGGCGACATAAGCTTCAGCTTGTTCAGCTCGCTCATCGCCTTGTCGCGCGCTTCCTTCGGCATGCCGGCCTTCTGAATGCGCTGCTCGAGCTCGGCGAGCTCGTTCGGCGCGTCCTCGATTTCGCCGAGCTCCTTCTGAATGGCCTTCATCTGCTCATTCAGGTAGTACTCGCGCTGGCTCTTCTCCATCTGCTGCTTGACGCGGCCGCGGATGCGCTTCTCGATCTGCAGTACATCCATCTCGCCTTCGATCAGCGCGAGGATGTGCTCGAGACGCTTGCGCACGTCCTGGATCTCCAGAACCTTCTGCTTGGCGTCGAGCTTGAGCGACATGTGCGCGGCGACGTTGTCCGCGAGGCGGCCCGGCTGTTCGATGCCCGCAAGCGCAGTAAGCACTTCAGGCGGCACCTTGCGATTGAGCTTCACGTACTGCTCGAACTGCGAGGTGACCGAGCGCGCGAGCACATCCATCTCGCGCTCGTCGTATTGCTCGATGTCTTTGAACGGGCTGATGTCGGCTGAGAAATACTGGCCGGTGACCAGCTTCTCGATCTTGGCGCGCTCGGCGCCTTCGACCAGCACCTTCACGGTGCCATCGGGCAGTTTCAACAACTGCAGAATGGTCGCAACCGTACCGAGGCGGTACAGGTCTTGTGCGCTTGGGTCGTCGACGTCGGCCTGCTTCTGCGCCACCAGCAAAATCTGCTTGCCGGAACGCATGGCCTGATCGAGGGCGAGAATGGATTTCTCACGGCCGACGAACAGCGGAATGACCATGTGCGGATAAACGACGACATCGCGCAACGGCAGGACGGGCAGCGCCGCCGGCGGAGTCTTGTCGGATTCGGGAGCGTCAGGGATATCGGTGCTCACGCGCTTTACCTTGTAGTGAGCGCCGGCACTGAGCTACCGGCGCCGCAAAAAAGAAAGATCAGGTCGAACCGAAAATACCGGAAGCGCAGCAGCCCTGCTAGTTCTGTGCCACGCAAATGCCCTCGGGTTTTCCGATGTATGGAAAAACTGTGAGGCGGTGCGTGTCGCGACGAACGCGAATTACAGGGTTGGGCTGATTGCGCCCGATTTTACTGAGAGACGCCCACCGCCCCGCCTACGAAGCGGTGGGTCGTTTGCTATTTAGTGATCGCTGCCGGTGGGCCGGCGCTCTTCGACCGCCGCGAGACGGCCGTCGTCGGCGTTGCCGTACAGCACATACGGCTTGCTCTCTCCGAGGATGACCTGCTCGTCGACCACAACCTTCTGCACGTTGCGCAGTGACGGCAATTCATACATGGTTTCGAGCAGCACATTCTCCAGAATGGTGCGCAGACCGCGCGCGCCGGTCTTCCGTTGCATGGCCTTTTTCGCCACCGCCTTGAGCGCGTCGGTACGGAATTCCAGCTCCACGCCTTCCATGTCGAACAGCTTGCGATACTGCTTGCTGAGCGCGTTCTTGGGCTCGAGCAGGATGGACACCAGCGCGGCCTCATCCAGCTCATCGAGCGTCGCCACCACCGGCAGACGGCCGACGAATTCCGGAATCAGGCCGAACTTGATCAAATCCTCGGGCTCGACGTCATGGAATACGTCGGAGCCGTGCGGACGCTCGGAGGTCTGACGAACATCGGCGGTGAAACCGATGCCGGTCTTCTGCGTGCGGTTCATGATGATCTTTTCCAGACCCGCGAACGCGCCACCGCAAATGAACAGGATGTTGCTCGTGTCCACCTGCAGGAATTCCTGCTGCGGATGTTTGCGACCACCCTGCGGCGGCACCGAGGCGATCGTGCCTTCGATGAGCTTCAGCAGTGCCTGCTGCACGCCCTCGCCCGACACGTCACGGGTGATCGACGGGTTGTCGGACTTGCGCGAGATCTTGTCGATTTCGTCGATGTAGACGATACCGGTCTGCGCCTTCTCGACGTCGTAATCGCATTTCTGCAGCAGCTTCTGAATGATGTTCTCGACATCCTCGCCGACGTAACCGGCTTCGGTCAGCGTCGTGGCGTCGGCAATCGTGAACGGCACATTGAGCAGGCGAGCGAGCGTCTCGGCGAGCAGCGTCTTGCCGCAGCCCGTCGGGCCGATCAGCAGGATGTTGCTCTTGGCGAGCTCGACTTCGTCTTTGGCGCGCGCTTCCGAGGTCTTGGTCTGCAGTCGCTTGTAGTGGTTGTACACGGCCACCGACAACACCTTCTTGGCGCGCGGCTGACCGATCACATACTCGTCGAGGACCTTTTTGATCTCGTGCGGGCGCGGCAGTTTGTCGCGTGTGCGCTCGGCGCGTTCTTCGAGCTCTTCACGAATGATGTCGTTACAGAGCTCCACGCACTCGTCGCAGACGAACACCGACGGGCCGGCGATCAGCTTGCGTACCTCGTGTTGGCTCTTGCCGCAGAACGAGCAGTACAGAAGCTTGCCGTCGTCGTGTTTGCCGCGGGAATCGTCGGACATGCATTACCCTCGAAAACCGGGACGAATCAGACTCTTCTCGCCGTCCCAGCGTGTTACGAAATCGCGTCACGGTCGCGACACTATTGCGTCCGGGCTATATAGCACGCGCCGCCACCAGGCTGCAAAGACGCCCTTTCCGGCCTTTTTGCAGGGTTCTCCCCCGTTGGGGAGAGCAGGGAAACCCCCACCCGGTGCGCCTCTACCCGACCCTTCATGAGGCCGTCGGAGGCCGCCTTCAATAGGCCCTTTAGCGACCGGCTGCCGCGGCTACCGCCAGCGCCGGCTCGCCCCGCTTTTCCATCACGCGGTCGATCAACCCGTAGCCGACCGCCGCCTCGCCGCCCATGAAGTTGTCACGGTCGGTGTCCTTGCTGATGCGCTCGACTGTCTGGCCGGTGTGCTTGGACAGAATACGGTTGAGACGCTCGCGAGTTTCCAACACCTCGCGCGCATGGATGTCGATATCCGAGGCCTGACCCTGAAAGCCGGCCAGCGGCTGGTGGATCATCATGCGCGAGTGCGGCAAAGCGTAGCGCTTGCCCTTGGCACCGCCCGCCAGCAGCACGGCGCCCATGCTGGCCGCCTGGCCGACGCACATGGTGCTCACGTCCGGCTTGATGAACTGCATGGTGTCATAAATGGACAATCCGGCGCTGACCGAGCCGCCCGGCGAGTTGATGTACAGCGAAATGTCCTTGTCCGGATTTTCCGATTCCAGGAACAGCAGCTGCGCCACCACCAGGTTGGCCATGTGGTCCTCGATCGGGCCCACGATGAAAATCACGCGCTCCTTCAGCAGCCGCGAGTAGATGTCATAAGCGCGTTCGCCGCGAGCGGTCTGCTCGACGACCATCGGGACAAGATTCATGGTGGCCATCTATGAGTGCTGACTTTCAGTAGTGATGGGAACGTGAGAGCAGTGTGTGGGGGTTAGTTTAGAAGAGGCAAGTGCCCCTGCAAAAGCGACCGCCGCACGCTGCTCCCGCCCTGAATTAGGCGCCGAAATTCATGATTTCCTTGAAAGTCGACGGCTTGTCGGCCACCTGAGCGCGCTGCGTGAGCCAGTCGATCACCTGATCTTCGAGCACGGCCGCTTCCATCTGCCGACGGAACTGCGGGTTGGAGCGGTACTGCTGCAGGGCCTGCCCCTGGTCCGGATACTGCGCGGCGAGCTCCTCGAAGCGCGTCTGCACCTGGGCCTGGTCGACCTGGATGTTGGCGTTACGGATGATCTCGCCGATCAGCAGCGACAGGGCCACGCGGCGGCGCGCCGGGTCCTGGAAGCCGTCCGGCGGCGGAATCTGCGAGGCATCGCGGGCGCCCATGCGACGGGCGGCGTCGAGCTGCAGCTCGCGCACCTGGGCGTCGACCATGGACTTCGGCAACTCGATCGGATTGGAATCGAGCAGGCCGTCCAGAATCTGCTTCTTGACGCGCGCCTTGATCGCTTCGCCCAGCTCGCGCTCCATGTTCTCCTGCACTTCGGAGCGCAGACGCTCGATGCCGCCCTCTTCGACGCCATAGATCTTGGCGAACTCGTCGTTCAGCTCGGGCAGCTGGCGCTCTTCGACTTTGTGCACGGTGACGGCAAATTTGGCCTGTTTACCGGCCAGATTGGCGGCGTAGTTGGCCGGGAAGGTCAGCTCGATGTCCTTCTTGTCGCCCGCTTTGGCACCGCGCAGACCGGCTTCGAAATCGGCCAGCATGCGGCCCGCGCCCAGATCGACCGGGAAGCTCTCGGCCTTGCCGCCTTCGAACGGCGTGCCGTCGATGGTGCCTTCGAAATCGATGGTGACGCGGTCGGTGTCCTGGGCTGCGCGCTCCACTTCCGCGTAGCTCGGGCGCTGCTCGCGCAGGTTCTGAATCATGGCATCCACGTCAGCGGTGCTGACCGTGGCGGCCGGACGCTCGACATTCAGGCTCTCGACGCCTTTGATCTCGATCTGCGGCAGAACCTCGAAGATCGCGCGGTATTTGAGGTCCGCGCCCTGCTCGAGGTTGATCGGCTCGATGCGCGGGCCACCGGCCGGCGTCAGCTTTTCCTGCACAACCGCTTCGTTGAACGTGCTCTGCATGACATCGCCCAGCACTTCCTGACGGACCTGCTGGCCGAACTGCTGGCGCACCACCTTGACGGGCACTTTGCCCGGGCGGAACCCCTTCAGACGCACCGTGCGGCTCATGCGCTGCAGCCGCTCGTCGACGGCCTTTTCGACGCGTTCGGCCGGAACCTGCACTTCCATCCGGCGCTCCAGGGCGCCGGTCGATTCAACTGAAACCTGCATGGTCGAAACCTGCCTCAAGTCAGGAATTGAGTAATGTCTGCGGCGCCCGCCTCGATCCGAAGGCGCCTGTTGGTGCGAAAGGAGGGACTCGAACCCTCACGGGGTTACCCACTGGAACCTAAATCCAGCGCGTCTACCAGTTCCGCCACTTTCGCAATCCGTCCCCCGCGACTCCTTACCCATACACATATATATGAGCCAGAGCCTTGGGCCGGCCGGCTTTTGGCCGACCCGCCCTCGCGGGGGCCGCGGAGTATACCCGAGCGGCCTTAGCTCTTCGAGAACGCCGGAGAACCGGGCTGGCTGGAGGCCGGTCCGGGCCCCGCCCGCCCCCGTCGCCAATTGACCTCAACCCCGCCTGCATCTGTGGGCGGAACGATCGCGAACATCCCCTGGCGTGGCACTGACGCCTGCGCAGCCCTTCGGCGCACGCCTGCGCCGATCCCAATCGAGGATGTTCATGAACCCATCACTTGCTCACAACCGTCAATGGTTGTTGTCGCTGCTGTTGCTGGCGGCGATGACATTGTTCTGCTCGGTGTCTCAGGCGCAATCGATTCCCGCTTGGGCGCCGAACACCGCGTATGCAGTCAACTCGAAGGTCACTTATCAAGGAACGATCTATCAGTGCCGTCAGGCGCACACCTCCATCGTCACGTGGGAACCGATCAACACGCCAGCGCTGTGGCTCAACATCGGTGCCGACACTGGCGGCGGTGGCAATGGGGGCGATACTCAGGCGCCCACTGCGCCGACGAATGTGAGAATCACGGGCACGACGTCATCGAGTGTTTCGCTCGCCTGGGATGCATCGAGCGACAACGTCGGTGTGACTCGTTACGACATCGTTCAGAATGCAACGACGCTGACAGGCAGTGCTGCGACGACGTTTACATCGACTGGGTTGTCACCGAGCACCACATACACCTATTCCGTCCGCGCGCGCGACGCTGCGGGCAACTTGTCTGCTCCGAGCAATCAAGTCAGCGCGACGACGCTGCCGAATAACAATGGCGGTGGCGGCGGCGGGCCGGTGCCGGGTCGCACGTTCGTTGGTTATTGGCACAACTTCGAGAACGGCTCGGGGTTCATCAAACTGCGCGATGTGTCGCGCGACTTCGATGTGGTCAATCTCTCCTTCGCCGAATCGGCGCCCGGCAGCCGCTCGCTGATTCAGTTCGTTCCGGATACGCGCACCTCCGCAGCGGAGATCCAGTCGGACGTGGCCCAGCTGAAGCGCGAAGGTAAGAAAGTCCTGCTGTCGATCGGCGGCGCGAATACGACCGTTGAATTAAATACTGAAGCCGACAAGCAAAACTTCATCAACTCGGTCGCGGGCATCGTGACTCAGTACGGACTGAACGGCATCGACATCGATTTCGAGGGCAGTTCGCTGAGCTTGAACGCGGGCGACCTGGATTTCCGTGCGCCCACGACGCCGAAGGTCATCAACTTGATCTCGGCACTGCGCACGCTGAAGTCACGCTTTGGCAGCGATTTCATCCTGTCGATGGCTCCGGAAACGTTCTATGTGCAAGTGGGCTTCCAGGCTTACGGAGGCGCGGCAGGCGCGTATTTGCCAGTGATCCACGGCGTGCGCGACATTCTGAATTTCATTCACGTGCAGCACTACAACACCGGCACGGTGCTGGGTCTCGATGGCGTGGCTTACGCTTCCGCGACTGCCGATTTCCAAGTGGCCATGGCGGAAATGCTGATGATCGGCTTCCCGGTCGCGGGCAATCCGGATCGCTTCTTTCCGCCGCTGCGGGAGGATCAAGTGATGATCGGCCTGCCCTCCTCGCCCCAAGCGGCCGGTAGTGGCTACACGCCGCCAGCCGAGGTGGCCAAGGCCATCAACTATCTCGTTCGAGGCCAATCGTATGGCGGGCGTTACGTGCTCCGACGCGCGAGTGGCTACAACAACTTTCGAGGCGTGATGACGTTTTCGATCAACTGGGATCGATTCAATGGCTTCGTGTTCTCACGCGGCGTGAGGCCAGCGTTGAATTCGCTGCCGGCGACGACAGCGGCACGATAGCGCTGAGGTGACTTCCGGTGGCCTGCGTCGCCTGGATTGGGCGGCGCAGGTCACCGATGACTGCGGGTTAGGACGCGCGCAGATTTTCCTTGAAGAAATCCATCGTGCGCTTCCACGCCAGATCCGCCGCTTCCTTGTCATAGCGCGGGGTCGTGTCGTTGTTGAACCCGTGCTGCGTGCCCGGATAGATGTACGCTTGGTACTTCACGCCGGCCGCCTTCAGTGCCGCTTCCGACGCGGTCCACGCCGCATTGATGCGCTCATCCGTTTCTGCAAATTGCAGCAACAACGGCGCCTTGATCTTGCCCGCCTCTGCCGGCTCGGGCGGCGTGCCGTAGAACGGTACCGCTGCGGCGAGATCGGGCAAGCGAGTGGCGAGGAAATTGGCAACACCGCCGCCATAGCAGAACCCCGTGACGCCGACCTTGCCCGTGCCCTGGGGCAACTTCTTCAGATACTCGGCGGCCGCAACGAAATCCTCGCGCGTTTTCGCCTGATCCAACTTCTGGAACTGCTCGCGCGCCTTGTCCTCGTCGCCGGGATAGCCGCCGAGAGGGAACAATGCGTCCGGTGCGAACGCGATGAAGTTCTCGAGCGCAACGCGCCGGGTCACGTCCTCGATGTGCGGATTGAGACCCCGGTTTTCGTGCACTACCAGCACCGTGGGCAGCTTGCCCTTCGCCGACGCCGGCTTCACCAGATATCCGCGCAACTTTCCATACCCCGGCGCGGGAATCTCAACGTACTCGGCCTTGATCCGCTTGTCCGTCGGCGCGATCTGCTGGGCTTCGGCGAACCTCGGATTGAGCGCATCGAGAATCGCCGCGCCGCTCATGCCGGCGACCGCGAACGCGGAAGCGCCGTCGATGAACTCACGCCGCGAGATCGCGCCGTGCACGTATTTGTCGAACAGCTTCCAGACTTCTGGCGGAAATTTTTGTGCTTCTTTGTTGCTCATGTTGCTGCCTTCACCTCGTGGGCTGAATCCCTCGCGACGTTCTATAGCACAACTCAGCGCCGACCCGCCGCCCGAGCATTTTTCTGCTGCTCGACCAGGACCTTGGGCGCAATCTTGGTGAGCTTGCCGCCTTCGGCCTCATAATTTTGCACGCCGACCCGGTGCCCCGTCGCCTGAATACGTTTGCACCGACTGGCTGACGACATTTGCACGCCGCCCCTCGGCGGCAGGTGCGCCTCGCGCGTCAGGTTGTGGGCGAGTAGATCTTGTCGAACACGCCGCCGTCGGCGAAATGCGTGGTCTGCGCCTTGGTCCAGCCGCCGAAGTCCGCGATGGTCACCAGCGTGCCGATCTTCGGGAATGTCTTGCCATACTTGGCGAGGATTTCCGGATTGGTCGGGCGATAGTAATTCTTCGCTGCTACTTCCTGACCAGCGTCGGCGTACAGGTATTCCAAGTAGGCCTTCGCCACCGCGCTCGTGCCGTGCCGCTCGGCATTCCTATCGACCACTGCAACCGGCGGCTCTGCCAGCACGCTGACCGAGGGCGCGACGATGTCGAACTTGTCGGCACCGAATTCCTTGAATGCAAGGAACGCTTCGTTCTCCCATGCGAGCAACACATCCCCAAGGCCGCGCTGAGCAAACGTCGTGGTCGAGCCACGAGCGCCGCTGTCCAGCACCGGCACATTCTTATAGAGCTTCTGCACGAAGGCCTGCGCGGTCGCCTCGTTACCACCGGGCTGCTTCATTGCCCAGCCCCATGCGGCCAAATAGTTCCAACGTGCGCCGCCCGACGTCTTCGGATTGGGCGTAATGACTGAAATGCCTGGCTTCACCAGGTCGTCCCAATCCTTGATGCCCTTCGGATTGCCTTTGCGCACCAGGAACACGATGGTCGACGTGTACGGCGAGCTGTTGTGCGGCAGACGAGCGGCCCAGTCGTTCGACAGCAATTTTCCATGCGAGGCGATGCCGTCGATGTCCGCAGCCAGCGCGAGCGTGACCACATCGGCCTGCAAGCCGTCGATCACCGAGCGCGCCTGCTTACCCGAGCCACCGTGCGATTGCTTGATTGTCACTTTGTCGCCGGTCTTCTTTTCCCAATAGGCGCTGAAGACCTTGTTGTACTCCTCGTAGAGCTCCCGCGTCGGGTCGTATGAAACATTGAGCAGATTGACGTTCTTCGCCTGGACGGGACCGCCCAGCAACGTGAGTGCCGCAGCCGCTGCGGCTAGCAGACAGCTATGAACGATACGGCGTGACATGGAAATTCTCCGGATGAGCAGTGTTGTGAATCTTACGACGCCACGACGCCTAGCTCAGTCCCTTGGCTGCGAGCAGTGCACGCGTGTTGTCGAAATAGATCGTTTGACGTTGCTCGGGCGTCAGCGTGGCATCTAGCGTCGCCAGCGCCGGCCCGACGTCACCGCGCTGCCCACCGCCAACGCCATAGTCAGTGCCAAAGAGAATGCGATCCGCGCCGATCTTGTCGCACGCGTAACGGACCCAGCCGGCATTGCGCACCGAGTACGGGCCCGTATCGATATAAATTCGACGCAGCTTCTGCAGCGGGTCCGCCACGCCATTGGCGCGTGCCGCCGGAATGATGCTGTCGAACAAATGGGTGAAGAATCCACCGAGCATGATGATCTCGACGCTCACATCCGGATATGCATCGAGAAAGTCGGTCAACCCGAGCGTGATGGCGCCCGCTGCGAGATGCGAGTTGCTGATGAGATTCCAACGAGCGTACGCCGTGTCGTCCGGCACCACCAAGGGCGGCTGTCCGGGAACACGATCGCTCGCTGGACCGCGATGAATAAAGAAATGACTATTGTGTTTCTGCGCCGTATCGAACAACGGCTTCAGCGTTCTCGCACCGGCCAGCGTGGCGAATGCGTTGAGTGGCAGCGAGCCGCCGATGAAACCAAGCTCACGATGTGCGCGCTCCAATTCCTGCGCAGCCCAGACGGGATCCGAAGCTGGCAACGCCGCCACGGCGAGAAAGCGCGGCCGATTCTTCACGACGACTTCGGCCAACTCGTCATTGAATGCACGATACAACGCGCGCTGCTCTTCGATCGGCAGGCTCGCATCAAATCCCAACGCGACCGTGTGCGTGAGCAATTGTCGCTGGATACCGTTCTGATCCAGATTGCGCAGACGTGCCTGAATGTCCGACGGCGCAAAGGCGCTTGGCCCGCCAATGGCGGATACGGTGGTGGCGTTGTCGAGCTGAATCGTCCCATCCGCGCCAGTAACCAATTTGGGCGGCTGAGCGCGCGTGGCGAGGAATTTCATTTCCGCCTGTGACACGTAGTGACTGTGCCAATCGACCAATGCGCGCGGCGCTGTCGATGCGTTCTCTGCCAATAGCGGACGTGTATGCAGGCCAGCAGAGACCGTAGCGGCGGTGGCGAACGCACCGCCGAGAAACAAACGTCGATTGAGCATTTTTTTAGATCAGCACACTCGCGCCGGCGGCGATGCCAGCCAAGGCGATGGCAGAAAGCACAAATTTGCCGAGCAACCCAGGGAGACTGACGGTCGGCTTGGTATCGAGCTGCGGCCATTTCTCGGCCGCCGCCTCCTCTCGCGCCTCCAAACGAAACTTATGCACGTAGCCATCGATTGGCACGCTGCCGCGATATTCGCGCGACGCGGATGCTGGCGTAAGCGACTGCATGAGAGTCTCGTCGGTGGAGAACGGACGGGGCAGTCTAGTCCTCACGGAGTCACGAAGGCAGTCGAGGGTCGGTTTTATTTTGGTCACCGCGCATTGTGCTTTGCATGAATTGCACTCGGCCTCAGGCCCCACCCATGGCAAGATGCGCAGCCCTCCAGCCGCGCTCGTGACGAGCAATCGTTGAATGCTCACGGATCCGACGTTTTATTTGCTCGCCATACCCGCCGTGATCCTGATGGGACTCGCGAAAGGCGGCTTCGCCGGCGTGGGCGCCATCGCCCTGCCCCTGCTCGCACTGCGAATCTCGCCCGTGCAGGCGGCGGCAATCCTGTTGCCAGTGCTCGTCGTCCAGGACGCGGTCGGTGTGTGGGCGTTTCGACGGAACTGGGATCGTGAGGTGCTGGCGCTGATGATCCCGTGGGCGATGGTCGGCATCGTCGCGGCTTATTTTCTGGCAGCGAAAGTCTCCGCAACCATCGTGCTCGCGGTCCTCGGCGCCATCTCGGTTGTGTTCGCCTGCTATCGACTGTGGATTTCTCGCGGCGGTCGCGTGCCGGTTTCCAGCAGTGCACCTCGCGCACTCGGCGCGATGCTTGGATTTGCCTCGGGCTTCACCTCGCAGGTCGCGCACGCCGGCCAACCGCCCTTCCAGATGTGGGTGCTGCCGAAGGGCCTGTCGCCTCCGGTGCTGGTGGGCACCACGGCGATCTTTTTCGCGGTGATCAATTTGTCCAAGGTTCCCGCTTACCTGGCACTGGGCCAGTTCACGCGCGAGAACTTGATGGCCGCGGCCGTGCTGACGCCGCTCGCGATCGCATCGACGTTGCTCGGGGTGTGGCTCGTCCGCCGCGTCGACGCTGAGCGATTCATCACGATCATTTACGTCTTGATGATCGTGGTCGGCGTGCAGCTGTTGTTCAAAGCGCTGGGTTGAATTTCCCGGCGTTGCCGCCCAACTCGCGCCGAAAGCGCGGCAAGCGCCTGGGCTGGCGCCAATCGGCCAGCCAGTATTTCTCTCGCGAGATCAATGACTTAACCGGCGCAACGCGGCTTGTAGTAGCGGCCTGACGCCAAGCTGGTAACATGCGCGTCCCGTCGGGGCATGGCGCAGTCTGGTAGCGCATCTGCTTTGGGAGCAGAGGGTCGCAGGTTCGAATCCTGCTGCCCCGACCAAGTCACCTTATAAATCAGTCACTTAGCCCGATTTGAACCTGCGGTTTTGCGGGGTTACCAAGTCATTTCGAGCATGCATGCGACTGGATAGCGACGCCGGCGCTTCGTCCACCCCAAATCCCACCTCGTAGTTCAATAACGACCTCGGCGCTCGTTGCCTCGAAGTTGCTTGGAGTCCAAGTTCAACTTGGCCGACAGGCGAATGGAGCCGCCACGGAGTCCGCACGACGACCGCCCTGTCAACTCGTAGCGTCACCCACGCTGATGAGATCGTGCGCGCGCCCGCGCCTGACGGCAGCGATTCAATGTGGCACCGGTATGTAATCTCCCAGGGCACGAACCCCATCGCGGCCTGCGAGCGCGCAAGCACGTCGACGTGTGCGGCCTCTCCAGCCGCATTACGGATGCGGCTTGCTGTTCCTGACCGCAGCTCTGCGAACTTGCTCCTCATGTACCTCGCCCATGGTCAGCTGAGTTTGCTTGGCAATCACTGCGAGGAGCAGATGATTCGACGCACGCGGCAGGCGCAATGCATGTAGCCGCTCCCAGACCTCGATGCGCTCCCGCGGATTTTTTGCAGGTGAGACCTGCGCTTCCAGCTCGCTATCTCGAAGGGCCACACGCTCTTGCTCGGCCCTTTGCACTTGCAGACGAAATTCAGCCACCGTGCCCGGCGCAGCGAAGGAAGACTCAAACGTTCGGCGAGAGGCTGTCATTGCTCGAGCCCTCCCACCGTACCGGCATATTCTGAAGTATTGCTCACAGTCATTTCCTCTATCTAGGGCGATGAAATCCAAACGACCTCGATCATTCCTCGCGCCCCAGGTTGAATTGCCGCGCGAATCGACAATCGACCGCGACACCTAAGCCGAGTTCGGTTGCTTTGTCGCGGATCGACGCAGGGTCGCGATGCAACTGAGCCGCGAGGTGCATTACGCACTCATCGGCATGTTGCCAGCTGCGTGCCGTCCGTCCGTGCAAGAAGGCTTTGAGCTGGATGACCTCACCCTTCCGCCACTCTCCTTGTGCCAGTACCGCGGCCTCTCGATTCAATTCCGCAGCCTCATCGCTGCGCCACGTTTGCGTCAGCACTTCGATGAAGGGTTGCGTAGATCCTCGCGCCACCAAATAGGCGTTTGCGTGGACGGTGATGAGAATGCAACGCCCGCTCTTTTGCTCATAGCCGTAGTCGCGCGGGCGAGCGTTGTCGGGCATTACTGCGGAATTCGAAGCGCATTCCCATCCGGGGCACCTACGAGCCACAAAACCATGATGGGAACAAACCAACCAGCAAGGCGGTCAATGCGCAGATCGTTCTCCGTGAACCGAGCCGATATGCAGTGTGCGCCCTTCAGTCGTCATTTGATAGGTAAATATGCCGACAGCGCTCCTCGCGGTCCCGAAGCGTCGCGAAGACCAGCAAAAGAAAAGAAAAGAAACGAAAAAAAAAACGGCAGCAGGCTGTGCGTAGGGCGCACAACCGCTCATCGTCGAACTTCAGCCAGCGCGCTTTGACAGTGCCGCGAAACTGCGCCCAGTTGCTCTCAGCCAATATCCAATTCATGTATTTTTCACCAGGTCATGAAAGGGTCGCGCACCTACTCCTATTCGCGCTCACTTGCTGAACCCCGAGGCATCAGGCGATAAGTCGTTGTAATCGCCGAATTTCCATTCCCGGCGCTCCCAATCCGACCGCTGGCAGCACGATTTCACTATCTATATGCCTCGACGAGGCGCACACTCTCGTACGCTCATCCCCCTCGATCGAGCGATTTTGCTGTGTCATCTTGCCCGCATGACAACCGGCGGCGCACAGCCTACCTACGACCCACCGCGGCGGAGTCTCTCGTGTCGCAGTTTTATTTGCCGCAGGACGTAGCGCTTCTTCGACCGGATCGCGACCTCCTCGCTGCATGCCTTCACGGCTCGACCACACAACAGGGATGGCATCGCCAGCCAGGCGGATCGATCTTTTGGGCCGTTACTGTCATTGAACCGATGTATCTCGGGAGCGGAGAGCTGCACGGCTATTCCCATGTGACTCGCTTTGCACAGGACCCTCGCGGCCGAGCTCCTGCAGAGGTCAGAGACGTTCCACGACAGTATTCAATATTTCAGGGCGCGATCGCAGCCGCGTGACAGTTCGATGTCGACCACTACGATCATTGCACTCCGAGAATCGCCCCAGTACGACGCGCGCCGCTTTCTTTGTCCCGTCACCACCTGGGAATTTCTGAGTGATCTTGGCCAGACCTTCGGCTGGCATCCCAGAGGCTCGACTTATGTGACGACTTCGAGGCAAAGAACACCGCCGCTGGCCATACGGCACAACTATCAACCTGGCGGCATTCAGGATTGCAAGCGAATCGAAGCAGACGACGCGACTGCGTGGGCAACTGCACTTGGCATCGCAAAGCGTTCTTCATATTTCAGCGGTATGCTCCGGGCGCACGCTGCTATTGTGCACTCCGCGGATGAGCCGTTGCGCGACATGGTGGATGAGTTCATCGACTTCGCGCGCGTCGGCGCGTTCGTGTTTTCCCTCAGCGCGGAACCAGACGGAATGGCTCATCCCTCGAATGGCGACAGGCGAGGCGAATCAAACGAGCGCGAGTCTGCGAAGCTCGATTGAGCCGCATCGAGCGATCCCTGCGCCTGACCTCGGCCGTGCAGGGCCTTGGATTGGCTTACATGCCCGAAGATCAGGCGCGGCCCTATCTCGCGAATAGACGGCTGCCGCAGACACTCTTCACCCGCTTTCGGATTGGTCGCAGAGGCATTGCGATATCGCGGCGGAACGCTGTTGCACCTTGACGCGCTCGTTGCGCAGAGTTACCTCTTCGCGCACGGGTTCCTCGACGACATAGGAGCGCACGCGCACTCCGCCCCTGTCGACTTCACGTTTCCCGACGCGCAGATGCCCTTCAGCGACCGGGATGGTCTGCTGGTCGCGTGAGGCATTTGTGTCGCGAAGGTCGGGGCTGCGCATCTCGGTCGCTTGGTCGGGCGCAGAAGTTTCGCTCGCTGCAATGGCACGAACCAGCGCAAGCCAGTCCCCTTCACTCACGGCAGCGATTCCCGGGTCTGCATAGAGCAGTTCGCCCAGTGTGATCGGGCCGGCCGGCATCTCACTCGTTTTTGATGTGGCATTCACGCCAGGCAGGGTGCGCGCATCGAGGCCTTCATGCAAGCAAAGGGCTCCGACTCCGGCTCATCATTCGTCGTAGTTACAAACTGCAACTCATGAATGCGCCAATTGTAAGAGCAACGGAGGAACGGAATCCGAGAGACACCTAGTCCGTTGATGGAGCAGGCACTCCTTAACCTCTGGCCTCACGCCACCTGCTTATTGACGAGAGAACCGGCGCCAACTCGGAAGGAAAAGAGCGGTGCGACCTCCTGGTGGTTTGTGGCGATCACATTCTCCTCTTCGAGAAGACGATTGCTTTTCAATCAGATCAACACCGTGCCCCGAGTGCAGTCGAATCGTCCCAGGGGCTTCAAGGTACGAGAAGCGAACCCGCACTTCCATCGAGTTGTTGGTCTCCTCTAGGCCGTAACAAGCGGTCGATGTTGTCGCACAGATAGTCAATGAAGATGCGCACGCGTGCCGGCGTGCGCGCGGCACTCGGATAAACGATCCAGGCGGGCAGCGGCGCGGAACGGAATTCCTCTAGCAATGGCACGAGCAAGCCGCGGTGCAGATAGTCGCGCACATATAGATGTGGCAGTCGACAGATGCCAACGCCCTCCACCGCCGCAGTAATCAACGCCGAGCCGCTGTTGCTTCGCCAGTTGCCTTGCAAGTCGATGCCCATCTCGCCGCCATCGACCTTGAAGTACCACTTGGCACACGGCTCGAAAGTCGCTACCAAACAATTGTGCCGTCGCAACTCTTCGATGCTCCTGGGCACGCCATAGCGCGACAGATAAGTCGGCGAAGCGCATACCACGTGCGGCAACTCGTAGAAGCGGCGTGCCTTCAACGATGAGTCGTCGAGTTGGCCGTAGCGAATCGCGAGGTCGTAGCCTTCCGCGACCAGATCGACGGTGCGCATTGTCACGTGCACGTCGACTTTCAAATTTGGATGTAAGGCGCAGATCTCCGCGGCGGCCAGTGCCACATACTGTTCACCTAACACATCGGTGCATACCACGCGCACGTGCCCTTTGGGTTTCACGTCGAGATCCAGAACGGACAGCTCGGCATCTTCCAGATCGCTGAACAGCCGCTCGCACTTCACGAACAGCGCCCGGCCCGCCTCGGTGGGATTGATGCGACGGGTAGTCCGCACCAGCAGCTGCGTTCCGAGGTGCCGCTCCAGTTGCGAGACTTTCTTGCTCAATAGCGATTTGGAAACGTCGGCGCGATCGGCGGCACCGGAGAAGCTGCCGGCCCGCACCACCTGCACGAATGCTTCCATCAAGTCCCAACGACTGACGGCCTTCCCCATGCCCATTGTTCTCTATCCTTCAACACTCTGTCGCCGTTGCGACCGTTTTTACCCTCCGTGGTCAAAAATAGACTTCGGTGCTTCCTTACTCACCGACGGATGTTTGCATGCCATCCCGCTACCGGCCGAACGGTCGCATCGAATCCAGGCCGGCACCATTGGCCAGTCGTGCCACCCCGGCCTGCTTTTCCTTGGTCTGCATTTCATTGGCCTGCACGTTGCCCTCCCATGCAGAAGGCGTGCTAGAGGTCATCACTGTGACCGCGCAGAAGCGCGAGCAGAACATCCAGGACGTTGGTATCGCCATAACGGCTTACTCCGGCGACCAGCTGCGGAAGCTAGGCGTCGAGGACAGTGTCGACATCGCGGCCATGACCCCGGGCGTGCACATCGGTGGCAACAACGGTGGCCAGAAAACGCTGTTCACCATTCGCGGCGTCACGCAGAATGATTTCAACGACCACACCGAAGCACCGGTCGCGGTGTATGTGGACGACAGCTACGTGGCCTTCGGCCAGGGTCAGCTGTTCGGGACCTTCGATCTGGACCGCGTCGAGGTGCTCAAAGGGCCGCAAGGCACGCTGTTCGGACGCAACGCCACTGGCGGTCTGGTGCACTACTTGTCCAAGCGCCCGTCCCGCGAGGCTGAGGGCTTCGTCGATGTGACCACCGGCTCGTACGACCAGCTGCGCATCGAAGCGGCGTTCGGCGGCCCCATCACCGACTCGATCTCAGGTCGACTCTCGGTCTTGCAAAGCCGCTTCGACCCGATCATCGACAACGACTATCCAAATCGCGCAACCACCTTGAACGGCCAGCCCAATCTGGCCGACAACGTCGGCACGTTCGACGAGGACACGTTCGGCGTGCGCGGCCAGCTGCAATTCGGTGCAGACGATTCGCGCAGTTTCCTGCTGACTGCCTCTTACATGCGCACCGAGCAGAACCCGGGCCCGTTTCTGGAGCTGCCGACCGTGCCGGTGTTCGACGCTGCCGGAAATCACGTCGGCACGATCCGCGCCGGGGCAAACGAGACTCGGGAAGCTGCCGCCCCGGACGGCACGCCCATCGACCACCCGCTGTCGTTCGACGCCGATCTGCTGCGCCCTGCCGGCGGCAATCTGTATGGCCCGAGCTGCACCGAGCACGACCGGCGTAATCTTTCTTGCAGCATGGACTTCATGTTCAAGGATCTGAACACCACCGACACCTACAGCCTGACCGGTAAGCTCAGCTGGGATTTCGGCGGCGTCACGTTGACCTCGGTGACCGACTTCAAGGACTTCGACAAGTTTCAGGGCATCACCGCCGACGGCGGCCCGGCCTCGACCGTCGAAGTGCTGTTCGATGCCAGCGCCACCACGTTCAGCCAGGAGCTGCGCTTGAACGGCGAGCTGGCCGGCGGCCGCAGCCGCTGGGTCACCGGCCTGTACTATTTGTATGTAGACCTGGAGTCCAAGTTCTCGCTGCCCGCCGAGCCCAACAGCCTGTTCGAGCCTCTGGCCGGCGTCCCATGGGAAGATGTGGCACTGGCCGATCTCACCACCCGGTCAACGTCCGCGTTCGGCCAGGTCGAATACGACCTCACCGACACGCTGACCCTGATCGGCGGCGCGCGCATCATCAGTGAGCGCAAGAACTTCACCGGCGAAGAAACATTCTTCCTGAACACCGCGCCCAAGACGCTCGACACCAGCGTGGTGCTGTTCAACGTGCAACCGCGCACGAACCACAAGCAGGACGAAACCTTGTGGAGCGGCAAACTGCAACTGGAGTGGCGCCCGATCGATGACTTGATGCTCTATGGCGGCGTCAATCGCGGTGTGAAGGCCGGTGGTTACAACGCGCCCGCCACCTTCGGCAGCGGCTTCCCGCAACAGGACATTCCGTACGACGAAGAAATACTCACGTCGTACGAAACCGGCTTCAAGTGGAGCGGCCTGCTCGGCGGCACCACTCGCCTCAACGGCGCGTTCTACTACTACGACTACGAGGACTATCAAGGCTTCTTCTTCACGCAGGTCACCGGCTACGTTCGTAACATCGACGGCGAATACAAGGGCATGGAGCTGGAACTGGCCTCCTCGCCGACCGACGGCCTGGATCTGATGCTGAGCTTCGCTCTGTTGGACGCCAGGCTCTACGACATCCAACTCGGGCCCGGCGTGTTCAAGGACTCCAAACCGAGCTTCTCTCCGGAGAAACAAGTGTCCGCGTTGGCGCGCTATCAGTTCGCACGCGAGGTGCTCGGTGGCAACGTATCCGCCCAGGTGAGCGCGAACTACGCCTCCGAGTACTACGACAACATCCGCAACTTCGATGCTTCGCGCCTGCCCTCGTATGTGCTCGCCAACGTGCGCGTCGGCTGGGAGAGCGCCGACTCGCACTGGCAGGTGGACGCGTTCGTCAACAACCTTGCCGACCGGCGCTACTACACCATCGGCTACGACCTCTCCAACGCCACCGGCTCCAACTCGCTCACGCCGGGTAAACCGCGCTGGTACGGGCTGAGCGTGCGTTACACCCTGTAATGGTGACTCCCATGTTCATTCGGAATACCTGGTACATCGCGGCCGAGCCCGACGAACTGTCGGGCGCGCCGCTTGCGCGAACCATTCTGGAAAAGCCCATCGTGCTGTTTCGTACGGCGTCGGGACGGGTGGTTGCACTCGACGATCGCTGCCCGCATCGATTCGCGCCGTTGTCGTTGGGCAAGGTGATCGGCGAGCATCTGCGTTGTGGTTATCACGGCGCGCAGTTCGATGCGACCGGCGCCTGCGCTCTGGTCCCCGGCCAGAACATCGTGCCACCGCAAGCGCGCGTCGCGAGCTATCCCACGCTCGAGAAGCACGGCTACATCTGGATCTGGATGGGTGATCCCGCGCTCGCGGCAGACGAGACGAGCATTCCAGACTTCTTCTATCGCAGCGATCATGTCGACTGGCATGGCGGCTATGGTCACTTCGAATCTATCCAGGCCAACTACAACCTCATCAACGACAATCTGTTCGACATCACTCACGCCGAATACGTGCATCCGGAGTCGTTCGGCGGCGAGGAGATGCGCATCTATCGCAACGCCAAGCCGGGCACCGACTACATCGATGGAAACATGACTCACAACACTGCCGGACGCCGCATCGTGTTCCGCATGCGTTCGCTCAATATGGCGACTGGCGGCCCGTTCTATCGCTGGATGGTCGCGACTTCACTGGGCCGCGACACCTATCCCGACCCCATCGACCTCGACATGGAAGTCAGCTGGGGCGCGCCGTCCTTCACGTCGTTTCTGCTGAATGCACGCCAGGCCGGCCTTGGTCGCGAACGAGGCGTTGAAGTTTGCAACATGCACGCCATCACGCCCGAGACGGCGACGTCGTCGCACTATTTCTATCGCTCGGTCAAGAACTACGGCGATCCGGAGCTGACGCGCGCCTTTGTCGGCGGAGTCAAGGCGATCTTCGAACAGGACAAGCCGGTGCTCGAAGCCCAGCAACGCCGCATCGGCAATGTCGACTTGTTCTCGCTGCAGCCTGTGTCCTTTGGCGGTGACATGCTCCAGCAGCGCGCCCGTCGCATCAATCGCGAGCTGCTCCAGCAGGAGCAAATCGCGAACGACACGGCATCCGCATGATCTCGCCACGCATTCGGGAGTTCGCATAGATGTACATGGTGGCCTTCATGTATCCCAACCGGCCGGGCGGCAGCTTCGACCGGCAGCATTTCCTCGACGTGCACCTGCCGTTGGGATTGAGCCAGACCTTCAAACATTTGCAGTTGAAGCCGCGCAAGCTGATGGTGTACTCGCCCACGGCCAACGTCGGCAACCCTGCCGCGCTGCTGCCATACATCGCGATCAGCAGTGTGTTCTTCGACACGCGCGCCGACGCGGAGAAGTTCTCGACACTGTTCAGCTTCGAAGAAGCAGCGCGGCTGCTATCCGCGGACTTTCCCAACTACACGCCTGGGCCGCCAGACGTCATGTTGGCCGAGGTGACCGAGCTGAATGACATCGATGCGGTGATCGCGAAGCACACCGGCGCCTGACCTTGTGGTCGGCTATTGTGAGCCGCTCATGAGGTGGCTCACCCTTCATGCCTGCCAAGCGTATTGGCTGCATGCTGCCGCTGAGCGGCGCACTCGCGCGCAAGAAAGTCCAGTAGCGCACGCACCGATGGCAACAGCCCGCGTCGTGACGGAAAGACCGCGTGGATGATTCCCGCGCGTGGCCGCCATTCAGGCAGCACATGGACGAGACGTCCTGCGTCGATGTCCCGCCAGACCATCATCGTCGGCAACTGGACGATGCCAACACTCCCGAGGGCCGCTTCGCGCAATGCAGCCATGTCGTCGGTTACCAGGCGCGGCCGATGCGGAACAGTAGCGGTTCTGCCGTCTGCAGCTTCGAGCTGCCATTGATGATCGCGATGAGGCGGCCCTAGATCGAGGCTGGGCAGATCGTGCAGATCGGCAGGGAATCGCAGCCCCGCGCTGACCAGAGCAGGACTCGCAACGAGGCACTGGGTGCTCGTGTCGAGCTTGCGCATCACCAGGTCGGTCGGCTCGAGCGGTGGAAAGCGCACGCGGATAGCGACATCGAACCCTTCCGCCAGCACATCGACCCTGCGATTGGTGGCTTCCAACTGCATTTCGACCGCGGGGTTCTCGGCCAGGAACTTCGCTATCTGTGCGCCGAGCTGAAAACCGAGCAACGCAATCGGACAGCTGACCCGGATCACGCCGCGCGGTTCGGCGCGAGCCTCGGCGATCACCTGATCGGCGGCTTCGGCCTCGACCAGCATGGCGACGCAACGCTCGTAGTATTCCCGCCCTAGCTCAGTCACCGAAAACCGTCGCGATGACCGGTTGAGCAGACGGACCTCGAGACGCTCCTCCAACGCCAGCATCCGGCGACTGAGCTTGGACTTCTGCAGCCCGAGCGCTCGCGCGGCCGGCGCGAAGCCGCCGTGTTCCACCACCTGCACGAAGTAATAGAGATCGTTGAGGTCCTGCATCGTCCTTTTTATAGGACGCTGCGTCGAGTTTCGCAATCTTTTACAACCTTCGTCCCGATGCTATCTATGTCCCCAGCACTGGCCATCCTCACTGGGGCCATCACTGGAGATTCAGATGAGCAAGAAAGTCCTTGGCCGCTATGGCAACAATCGCGGCCACTGGGTGGGCGACGGTTTCCCAGTTCGCTCGCTCTTTTCTTACAACGACCTCGGCGCGCACGTCAGCCCGTTCCTGCTGCTCGACTACGCGGGCCCGCATACGTTCGAGCCGACCCCTCACCGGCGCGGCGTCGGGAAGCATCCGCATCGCGGCTTCGAGACCGTGACCATCGTCTATGAGGGCGAGGTCGAGCATAAGGATTCCGCCGGCAATGGCGGGACCATCGGTCGCGGCGACGTCCAGTGGATGACGGCCGGCGGCGGCATCGTGCACGAGGAATACCACTCGCCGACCTTCGCGAAGACGGGCGGTCCCTTCAAGATGGTGCAGCTGTGGGTCAATCTTCCGGCCAAGAACAAGATGACCCCGGCCGCCTATCAGGGGATCGTGACCGCCGATATTCCAGTCGTCGATCTGCCCGCTAGCGCAGGCAAGGCACGAATCATCGCCGGAGAACTTCTGGGCGCAAAAGGCCCGGCGAAAACGTTCACGCCGATCAACGTCTGGGATCTGCGGCTGACTCGGAATGCGGATTTCACGCTCGATCTTCCCGAGGGGCACACCGCCATGCTGGTGGTACTCGATGGACGAGTGATCGTGAATGGCACGCAAGCGGCAGGTGCGGCAGAGATGCTGCTCCTCGACCGTGACGGCCAAGATGTAGCAATTCACGCAGATGACGACGCGGTGGTGCTGGTGCTAACCGGAGAACCGATCGACGAGCCCATCGTCGGCTACGGCCCCTTCGTCATGAACAGCGAGGCGGAAATCCGCCAGGCGATCGACGACTTCAACAACGGCAGGTTCACCCAGGTCGCCTGATCCTTCGGCCCGGTCCCGCTCTGGGGCCGGGCTCATCAGTCACCGACTGGAGCGGATACTTCGCAGAACTACTCGCAGATAATGGGGGCCACCACACCATCCCGAATCTCGCCGCCGCATTGAAAGATGTCGGTCGAAGAATGCGAGCACCGCCCACTCCAACTGCCAGCTGATGCAACATCGCGCGCAAATTCGCAGCGCCCTTCACACTCTGCATCTGCATCGCACTTCTCGCCCGCATCCTTCGCGGCAACATCGCACATCCCGTTTCCTTTGAGACCATACTTATTCCAACGCCCCCCAGCAGCGATGCAGGTTGAACGCGAGCAGTAGCCGAGTGCGCTTACGCATTGCGTACGCGCGACTTCTGAGTTGGGCTTGGTGGCGCATGCCGCCAGGATCGTTGCGACAAGCAAAGCAAGAGCGCTTCGTGCATATACTCTGGCTTCGCCGGCGCTCAGGCGCGGATATGTCGCGACTCGCATGCAGCACATTGTTTGTGCTCCAAGTGTTCCTGGGTCGGTGCTGTGAATGAGGAGCGCCGCGGCTGCGACAAACCTGGAGCCCTTACGAGCAATCGGCGCCGCCAAATTGGTAATGCCGGCAGAACCTCATGGTGTCTTGAAGATAATCCCTGCGAAAGCGCGGGCCGCCTGACCTCGATAACGGCAGCGCCCGTTTGTAGAACGCCATGGCTTCCTCAGTCCGGCCGAGCTCTTCGGCTCTGTGCCCTTGATCCTCGAGTTTGATCGCCTGGAGCAACGCCAACGTCTCTTCCGCCACTCCCTGTGAACGGCAGCGAGCAATAAATGCGTCGATCTGAGCGTAGGAGCCTCCCCATCGGGGCGTGAGGCTGACGGTGTAGCAAGCGCGGGCCAGGAAGTTCGATGGAAGCAGGTCCGTTGCATTGCTGAGCGCCTGCCTGGCAGCCAGAACGTCGCCTTCGAACTGGGCGATGTTCAGCAAGTGCAGCTCTGCAATATAGGATCGGTTGTTGAGCTGGAGCGACTTGGCCAGATCCAGTTTTGCCTTTTGGAACATGCTGCTCATGTAGGCCAGGTCGGCTCGTGGCGTCTTGGCGACGTAATTCGTGCCGCGACGTTCCTCGCCACGCTTTCGGTAGTAAACACCTCTGGCCAGATAGGCGTATGAGGACTGCGGATATGCGTCTATCCACTCATCCAGTGCGGCGGCGAGGGCAGCGTCCTCCTTGTAGAAGACTTTGTAGCTATCCAGCAGGTCGAACTCCGTTGACCGCCCCTGCTCAAATGACGACTGCAACGCAGAGAATGCTTGCTCGGCCGCTTCGAGGCGACCGTTTTTGAGCTGAGCTGCCGTGCTGGCGGGAACGATGTCCGCAATGGACGGGCAGGTCGTGAGACCGATCAGTGCCGAGGCAACAACGAGTACTCTCATGCAGGGGCATTCGATCAGGCCCGCACTGCACGACGCTAGGAGTTATTTGCGAGCCGATAGCACAGGCGATTGCACCAATATATCTTTTCCACCTGGCCCAGAACCAGCGGAGCACTCGGCGAGTGCCCCGCTCGAACCGACCGACGCGAGCGCCGAGTTACCGTGTTGCTTCGACGTGGCGAGTGAAATTGTCCAGAATCGCTTGCCAACCGTCGCGCTGTTGTTCGATGGAATGAGTTGACTCGCTATCGAACGTTACGCGCAGCTTGACGCCTTTCGGGCTGTCAGTGAACTCGACCTGCGCCACGCGATCACCGAAGGAGTACTCAATCAGCTTGTGCTCCACGATATTCGTGTAGGTGCCCGCGAAGTCAAATCCCATGCTGCCGTCTTTCGCCTCCATTCGTGAGGAGAAAGCGCCGCCGACGCGCAGATCGACGGTGGCAGCGGTCGTGTGCCAATCGTCAGACGCAGCATTCCACTTCTTGATGTCCTCCGGAGTCGTGTAGGCACGCCAGACCGCGTCGATCGGCGCGGCAACGGTGGTTTCAACACTGATTTTCATGATGGTTTCCTTGGTCTCGATTGCAGCCAAAAAGATTGCTCACATCGCTCTCCTCATCATTCCGACTCTCGGTATTTCCTGGCGACCTCATCGAGAAGCGCCCGAAGATCGGTTTGCGAGTACCACTTCCCATTCGCCATGACGCCGAGCGGCTCGCGAAGGGCCGAAAGATCGTCGAGTGGATTCTTTGCGGAATAGATCAGGTCGGCTCGACTGCCGAGAGCGATAGTCCCGAAGGGAGCCGCCGAACGCACGGATTGGCGAATGAGCTCACCCGGCACGCGAGTGGCCGCCGAAAGCACCTGGTATCGAGTCAGGCCAGCGCGCTCGAGCGCGCCAAGATTGTCATGGAGCGAGTAACCTTGAACGAGACCTGGAATGGTGGGCGCATCGGTACCGACAACGAGTGACACGCCCGCATCGCTCATGTCCTTGGTGAACCGTGAGAGGAAACTCACTTTGGCGGCAAGGTCGCCCGTTCGCTTCGAATAGCCCGCCGCTCTCCATTCGATGCGCCGATTCGGGGACAGATACCGGACCTCGGGCGATTGCATGAAGGCATCGACGACAGCCGGCCGGCCCCATTGGCGGGCGATGGTCGCGTATGTATTCAGGTCCGCAGTGACGAAGGCGTCATGACGTTTGATCAAAGCGATCGCGCCCGGAATCTGCTCCGGGCTCGGCGGTCGATCGTTCAAACTGGAAAACACCGTGTACATGAACTCTTCCGTGTGAGCCACCAGTATCTGACCCGCCGCGAGCTGACGCTCGAGCCCGACCTGTGACACGCCATGGCCGACGACTGCAATCTGCTGGCGCCTGCCCTCTTCGATCAGAGCCTGAAAGCATTCCACTGAAAGATTGTTATAGACCTTGATGAAGTCATAGCCGTTGGTCTTTGCGAGCCGCACGACCCAGCGGGCTTCATCCGGCGTAGTCACCACGAAATGACCATATCGAGGCGAGCCATCGACGACGAATGCGGCGTAGACCTGCGGCCCCGGAAACTTGCCGCGCTCGACCGCCGGTCGGATCTGCCCCATGAAGGCCGAAGATGCTTCACCCATGTTGAGCAACGTGGTTACACCATTGGCGAGATAGACAGCCAGCTCTTCAGCCGTATCGACGTGCGTATGCATGTCGGCGAGCCCGGGAGAGAGAAACCTGCTGCCCTCGCCATCGATGATCTGTGCGCCCTTCGGTACGGCAAGCTTCGGGCCGATCGCGACGATCTTGCCGTTCTCGACCAGAACCGTTTGGCGAGGCATCACCCGATCCGAGTCCATGGGCAGCACGTTGACTGCAATGAACGCTGTAATGTGCTGCTGTGCCTGCGCGCCTGCCGGCAAGCAAAGCATCAGGCCGAGGACAGTCACGAAAATGACCGACAGCATACGATCCACAGAGTTGTCAGGTGACATCGCGCAGCTTCCTTAATGCCTCAAACAAGAATTCGAGCTCTGCGGCCGTGAACAACGATGTGAAGCGTTCTTCGTGCTTGGCCACGCGCGCCTTGGCTTTGCGCAACATCTTCTGGCCTGCGGGCGTGAGATAGAGCTCCTGGCGGCGCCGATCGGCGCTCGACTGTTTCCGAATCAGCAGGCCACGCTCCTCCAGCCGGTCGACGATCGCCATCGTCGTCGCACGATCCATGCCGAGAGTATCGGCGGCGGATACCTGCGCAGCGCCGGGATTGCTATTGATGAGCCACAACACGGCAGCCTGCTTCTGCGTGAGGCCCAGATCCTCCACCGCGGCGATGAAGTGCCGGTGCATCGCCGCGTTCGCGCGGCGCAACCGATAGCCGAGAAATCCCTCGAGGTCTTCGGTGAGCAAACCGTCCAGCGCTTCCGGCAGATCATCCATCTTTGTTTTCGAGTTGCGCGACATCGATCCTTCCGAAACAGCCCGAGACAGGCGGAATGTAGCGGCTTGCGATTTCGTTAGCAACACGAATAGTATGTGTTACGTACTAATTGGACGAGACAGGCATGGCTAAGGATGAGCTCGATTGGACCGCCGATCCGTTCCACACACGATTCGAGCCCAGACCCAACGGCTCCATCCTGCTTCAGCCACAGGGCGCGCTGCCCGAATATCCAGCACGGCTCATGGATTGGCTAGCACATTGGGCCGGCGTCGCTCCGGAACGAACCCTGGTCGCTCGACGCGTTCACGGCGGCGACTGGAAAAATGTCAGCTATTGCGAAATGCTCGATCGCGTACGTCGCGTGGCAGCCGGCTTGACGATCAGGAATCTGTCGGAACAGCGACCAATCCTGATCATGTCGGGCAACAGCATCGAACATCTCTTGCTCAGCTTCGCGGCGATGTGGGTGGGGATTCCGTTCTGTCCGATGTCACCCGCGTATTCGCTCGCGTCGGCGGATCTTGACAGGGCGCGCTATGTGATCGATTTGCTAACGCCGGGATTGATCGCTGCGTTCGATACACCTTCCTTCGCGCGCACTCTGATGAGAGTCGTAGCGCGCGACATCGAGATCGTCGGGGATGCAGCGATAGCCGATCGCGGAGTGACAACCCTGACCGCGCTCGAGTCTCCTGTGACGAGCGAGCTCGACGCACGCCATCGGGCCACGAACCACGACACCATCACAAAGTTCTTACTGACGTCCGGCTCCACCGGCCAGCCGAAGGTCGTGATAACGACGAACCGCATGGTATGCAGCAATGCGGTAATGCAGCGCCAGTCCATGCCATTCCTTGTGAACGAACCGCCTGTGGTCGTCGACTGGCTGCCCTGGAGTCATACGTTCGGCGGCAGCCACATCCTGGGGCTCGTGCTGAGCAATGGCGGCACGCTCTACATCGACGACGGCAAACCATCGCCGACAGGTATTGCAGAAACGATTCGCAATCTGCGCGAGATCTCACCCACGGTGTACTTCAATGTGCCGAAGGGCTTCGAAATGCTCGCCCAGCACCTGCGCGAGGATGATGGGTTGCGCCGACGCTTCTATCGGCGGCTGCGCGCTTACTTCTTCGCGGGCGCCTCCCTCGCGCAACACACCTGGGATGCACTCGACGCGATGTCTCTGCACGAACGTCGATTGAAAACTCCCATGCTATCCGGCCTAGGCGCGACGGAAACCGGACCCGCAGTGACCTTCACAACACCTGCCATGGGTCGCACCGGCGTGGTCGGCCTGCCTGTCAATGGCTCGCTGGTAAAGCTGGCTCCGGTGGACGAGAAACTCGAGATGCGAGTCCGCAGCCCCAGTGTCACGCCCGGTTACTGGCGCCAGCCCGCACTCACAGCCGCCGCTTTCGATGACGAAGGGTTCTATCGCCTCGGCGATGCCGTGCGCCTGCTTGACCACAACGATCCCGCGCGCGGCCTTGTATTCGACGGCCGCATCGGCGAGGACTTCAAGCTGTCGAATGGCAGCTGGGTAAGCGTCGGTCCCCTGCGCGCCGAACTGATCGCGCAGCTCGCGCCGATCGCACAAGACGTAGTGGTTGCCTGCCCCGATGCGGACTACCTCACCGCATTGATCGTTCCGGATGTGGCGGCGTGTGCACGCGCGCTGGGACTCTCGCACACACCGTCGCACGAAGAGATCGCTCGCGATGCCGTCATCAAGGACAAGCTCCAGGCCGGCCTGCGCGAGCATGCATGGCAAAATGCAATGAGCACGCGCCACATCCGGCGCGCACATTTACTGCCCTCTGCTCCTTCCCTCGATCACGGCGAGATCACCGATAAGGGCTCGATCAATCAGCGCGCGGTGCTACGCAATCGCGCGCAGCTGGTTGCCGCGCTGTATGCCTCGGTTCGCCCTGCCGACGTCATCGACATCAACGATCCATAGCGGCTCCCTGGCGACTGCCGCCAGACACGCCCGCCGTTCCCTACAGCCGCGTCGCCACCCCGTGCTTGTACACAAATCAATGACTTGCGATCCACCACCCCTCAGCAGCCGGACGCTGCCCTCCACACTTGGCGAATTTTCCCGACCACTCCTCGACTTACCTGAGCTGGATCCGTACCATCTGCGCCCCTGGTTGCCGGAACAGCGCTAATCGTGCTGCTCCGACCAATCCACCCTTTCCCGCTGATTTCGCCGTCTGGCGCCGTAGTGGGAATCGGTCAGGGACATCGGCCTGACGCGACGCGCCCGTAGCTCAGCTGGATAGAGCATCGGCCTTCTAAGCCGAGGGTCGCAGGTTCGAGTCCTGCCGGGCGCGCCATCCGCCGCGCCGTTGTGATCGAATTGCCTCTAGCGTCTAGTGTTCGCGGCGAGTTCGTATATACTCTGCGCCCCGCAGCGGCTGGGGCCCTCTTGTAGGGTCGGCGAGGCGGAGCCACTATCGAATGCAATGGTGGACGTAGCTCAGTTGGTAGAGCCCCGGATTGTGATTCCGGTCGTCGTGGGTTCGAGCCCCATCGTCCACCCCACTCGATGAGCACTCGCATCGCTGCGGTTGCGTTGGGTAGTTGGGAAAGATCTGTTACACTTTTACGTCTTCGTAGACGGCGCCTGACACTCAGTCACTACGCCGCACACCACGATCACGTGGGCTGTTAGCTCAATTGGTAGAGCAGCTGACTCTTAATCAGTTGGTTATAGGTTCGAGTCCTATACGGCCCACCACTTTCCTGCTGTAGATTCCGCGACTTAGCGATTCGAGGCGATTACGAAGTTTCCGCCTCTATAAAATTCTCTATAAAACTCCCTCTGCTTCGCCGGGCTGCGCAGGCTCGACCACGGCTATTTCGTGGTCATGTAAGGTCGATCATCGCACCGGGCTTGCGCCCCGCTCGCCTGCCTCTTATCGGCTCTCATGGCCTTGGTATCGGCGATACCTCAATCGCTCGCTGGCGATCACTGCGGCGATGATCAAGTCCTGCAACGCGCTGCCAAACCGGCCGTCGTCAACGGCGTACCAACTCAACAGAAGATCAATCGCTGGTAGAGTCGCCTAAGTTGGTTGATTCGCCTGCTGCGTGCGTGCCAACGGCGAGCGCCGCATGCAACGCGGCTCTTAGTCGCCGTCGATGGATGAAAATGGCCCTGATGTTCATTTTTCAATGAACGCAGAAGGCGGCGGAGTTCGCAAGCACCAAAGGCCAGGGCCGTCTCAATCCTTTCCCGAAGAACAAATCATCAATGGCGAATATCGCCACAATTCCAGCGTTATGCAACGGCGGCAAGTCGGCGGTCGTAGTGTCAAAGACGTCGATCTGCCTCCAACGGCTGAGAACGCATTCAACACAGCATCCGGGACCGATCCTTGGCTGTATTGAGCCACGGATCAATGGCTCCACAAAATTCATGCTGGAGTCCGCACCGTTTGTCAGCTATTTTTGAATTCCGGCTGCTAGCCTCGCGATTCTTTGATCGGTCACTCTGACTGCTACTCGATCATGCTTCAGCCAGGCTGTCAGACTTTGATGGGACAATACTAATAACGCGAGTGCAAATCGCGTGGGAAGACTATGGATAATCTCTATGACCTTTCTGGTCTCGGCTCCCAGGCATTCGAGAATCTCGTTAATTTCCTAGCGTTGAAAACCTTGGGGCTCGGCGCGACCGGTTTCGGTCCAGGCGCCGACGGTGGGCGTGATGGATTTTTCGAAGGTGAAGCCCCATACCCGAGCGCAAAACAGCACTGGAAAGGCATTTGGTATATTCAATCGAAGTTTCTAAGGCCGCATCTCTCAAAAGATCCGCAAAAGTGGCTGATCGAGCAGGTGCAAGACGAGATTGCCGCCTTTAGCGCTCCCCATTCAAGGCGCACTTGGCCGGATAATTGGATCATTGCTACAAACATCGAGCCCAGCGGCACACCTGAAACAGGAAGCTTTGACGCAATCCGGAAGCTAGTCCGGAAGTCGACAGGCGGGAGACGCGTAAACGTGGCTGTGTGGGGCGGCCGCAAAGTACTCGACCTGCTATCCACCAATTCAGACGTCGTTGACCACTTTCGCCATCTACTGACGCCTGGGCATGTTCTGTCAGCGCTGTACAGCGAGATCGGGGACTCTCGAGCCTCACTCGAAGATATCGCTCGCTATTTCATCGTTGCACAGTTCTCCGAACATTTGTACACGAAGCTCGACCAAGCAAATTCTTCTACGGATGTGCGGCCAGGTGTTCATGACCTTTTTATAGATCTGCCGTTCAGGACGTCCGGTAATGCACGAGGGAATGGCATACTGGCCGAATTAACCAGCTCCGCCGCATTTTCGCACCGGTACAGCATTAGAAAGGAGATTCCTGAGTCCTGGGGCGCGTGGGCCCGGCAGCTTCGCAGAGCGCGAGTCGCGTTGATTAAAGGCGGACCAGGCCAAGGCAAGTCAACGATCGGGCAATACCTCTGTCAGATTCATCGCGCAAAGCTGATCCTCTCTGACGACGCACCGCGCGTCAGCGCATCGCTCAAAAACCTCGCGAAGTCAATTCAGGCAGCTGCCATTGCCTCCGGCTTCTGGCCCGATGCCCCTAGAATACCCATTCAGATAGAGCTAAAAGAATTCGCGCAGTGGTACTCACGACGCGACGATTCGGAACAGCGCAGTGTTCTTGTCTTTCTAGCAGAGAAGATCGAAAGGAAGGTAGGAAGCGACGTCCTCCCGAAAACACTTAAAAGAGCGCTGTCAAAACGCTCATGGATTGTCGTATTCGACGGCCTGGACGAGGTCCCGAACGACTCGAAAGATGCTATCGCCAGTGAAGTGATGGAGTTCCTGAATGACATTCTGATCGACATCGACGCTGATGCGCTTGCGCTTTGTACGTCAAGGCCACAGGGGTATTCGGGCCAGTTCAGCGGCATAGACGGCCCCGTTGTTGAGCTCCTGCAGCTCGGGGAGAAAGAGGCGATCAAATGTGCCATCCCGCTGCTCAAGTTTGGACGAACCGCAGAGGAAGCTGAGACCTCCATCGGGACGTTGGAGGCTGCAATCAAATCGCCGAGCATTCGTGAACTGATGACGACGCCACTTCAGTCGCACATCATGGCCGTCATCGTAAGGGATGGCGGACGTCCACCCGAGAGGCGGTGGCAGCTATTCAGCGGCTTCTATCAGGTCATGAAGAAGCGCGAAAGTCAGAAGAACTTTCAGAATCCAGTGATTACTCGCCTGCTTCGTGAGGAGGATCGGCTGCTCAAAGCGGTTCATATGCGCTTGGGCTTCGTCCTTCACGCAAGAGCCGAAGTTAGTGCCGGCGCCCAAACAACCTTGACGAGGGAAGAGTTTCGCCGGCTCGTGGAAGATGTCGTTAGAGAGTTAGTTGATGATGACGTGGCTAGGACAACGGCAGCTGTACTCGAGGCCACCACGGAACGGTTGGTTCTTGTCAACACGCCTGAAAGCGGTGAACACGTTCGTTTTGACATACGGCAACTTCAGGAGTTCTTTGCGGCCGAATTTCTTTATTCGGGAGTTGAGGCCAAGGAACTCGCGGATCGGCTTCGAGTGATCGGTGGAGACGCACACTGGCGCGAAGTGATGCATTTCGTGTTAAGCGCCCTGATCGAGAACCAGCGCCCGAGCGAATTCGCTTTATCGGTGCAGGTACTTCGAGGCTTCAACGAAGGCGACGAAACAGACAGAAGCAATCTATACGCGCGCCGAACAGGCAGAGCGTGCCTCATAGCGCTGCGACTGCTTGCTGAAGGAGTATTGGAGCAAGATCGCCTTGACCGACAGCAGATCCGGCCATTGCTCGATCCCATTGGAGGACTTTTAGACCTTCGTCTATTACGAAAGCACTCATCGCTGCGGCTCGAAAGATCGCGTCAATGGTTGATTGCCCTTCTGACCGAAAAGATCGCAACGAACAGCTCTCGCGAGCACATTGGCGCACTAGCATTGCTAGGCTGGATGTTGCCGAGCGGGGATCCAACGGGCGACTTGGCACATGTCGCACTAGTTAATTCACCCATTGAGTTGCAGCAAATTCTGTTCGGCCACTGGGCTCCGCCGTATTCCTTGGAAATGCCCAGTCCCCGTCGGCTAGACATAGATAAAGAGGATCGGCCAAGTGCCTGGGTTTTGCGCGCCGCGCTAAGGATACTAAGTTCTGACAAGTGCATGCTTTACAGCACTGCGAGCGTAGAGCGCATGCTGCGAATCTGCGTACAGGGAATTGATGTTCTCCCAAAAGTTGCAACCACCGATGGTTTTGCTGAGGACATCACTGGCGCCATGGGTGCGTTTATGAACCTCTACGTAGATCAGCACCGACTCACCAGACGAGAGATTAAGAAGAATCGGACGAACTGTGGATTGGTGGTCGGGCATGCCCATCAAGCGAACTGGATTAACGGCAAGCTGCCGAAGTCACTGTCGAAAATCAGTGCCAGCGCCGCCGAGGGACGGATTGGCGGTATTTTCGCCCTGATGTTCGCGTGTCTGCGGTTCGCTAAAGAAAGAACACCAGGCGCACTCATGAGTTTTACTCAGCTCGCAAAAGGTGCGGGATCTGAGAAGACATGCCTGCTTCCATCGACACTGCTCGCGCTCGTTCCCATTTCCAGTTCTTACGGACGGGATCCAGGTGGAATCAAGCACCTAATGAACGTTGATGATCCCTCAATCGAAGCACTTATTTCGAGACTTCGTGAATTAATAGACCCCGCGTTTTCACTTCTCGAGCTCTCTGACACTGCCAAGGACCCCACAGAGAAGGATTGCAGTTTACTCGCTCGCAAACTTCCATCGATTGCCATCAGTTGGGCATTCGACGTGGAGCATAACAACTGGCGAGGCCCGCTGAAATTTGTTCCCGAACTCATCGACGCCATCACGGGATATCCTGAGGAAACTGTTCAGAACATCCTGAGATGGGGTGCACTCGCTAGCGATCATCCGGAGCTTCTACAAACGATTAAAAGTCAGTCGCGCAATCTGAGCATCGCAAGCGCGCGTCTCCCATATTCCGTTGAAAGTCGGGTTCACCCCTTTCAATTAAGCCTCCCCGATGACATCGCTTTACTGCCGTTTCTCGCAGGTGCGTTTGCTGCCCGAGCGAGGCATGCGAAAGAAAACGATCTTGTATTGAGGCGAGATCGTGATGTCTCTCTTTCGAAGCTGTTAAGCGGATACGGGCTCGATCAGATCTCCCTCAGATCCATTGCAGAATCAACTGCGTTCGATAGCGCAGCTCGGGCGGCTGCCACTGCACTGCGTTGGCTCACGCAGGCGGATATCGAGAACAGAAGCGATGACCACCCCTCAAAATTGCAGCTTGAGATCGAATTTTTCTTCGAGTTTCTTTCGACTTCGAATGATAGTTGGTTTGTATTCGCGTTTATCCGAGGCGTGCTAACGAACGCTTCCGAGAACGACCCACAAGCAAGGTACGCAGTAACTCGTCTATTGGACTGGTCATCGGATTCGGCGAGCAATAGAGACGACCTAGTGGCCCTGCTGGAGACTTGGCGAGAGCGCTCGGAAGCTCCGGTGCATAAAAAGCAGGCACTGGAGAAGTGGCTTGGATACGTTTTCTCGCCGCCAATCTACGCGGTCTAGGAGATCTGCCTGCTGGGTCGATGTTCATTCAGGGATGGGTGGGCGACAAGCGTTGTCGAGAAGCTCCCCGGCTCTCGAGTCGGCCCCCGTCGTCGCAGCATTAATGCAACCGCCGTTCTGTCCAAGAATTCGACCGCATGCGAGTATCGCCGCCTTTTCGGCGATACTCGCGGTGCAGTCGTGTCGGCTGCGGTATCGCCGATCGCTGGGTGATACGCTCGGCGGGTTGGGCCAGACCATGCTCGGCGCGACAGACGAGAACCTCTATAAAATTGGCGCAAGCATCCGCACTGTCTTCGAGCTCTTCGCCGCCGTCTCTATAAAATACCCGCAGCTAACTCCGCGATTTCCCTGATCGTTTATCCTGACTCTTAATCAGTTGGTTATAGGTTCGAGTCCTATACGGCCCACCACTTTCCTGCTGTAAATTCCGCGACTTAGCGATTCGAGGCGACTACGAAGTTTCCGCCTCTTTAAAATTCGTTTCGGCAAAATCGGCGTCAGCGACGACTCGACGCAACAAGATTTAGCGGGCTCTGACGAAAACCATTCGTCGCCATCGCGCCATCCTCACCGTGGAATTTGCTGTTCGGCATCGTCGCGCAACTGTTAGCGCCGAAGTAATACTGACCCACCCCGCCGAAGTAAAAGTGACCCACCTGGGCGAGGATGACGGCTTTTTGAGCCGTCGAGATGTTGACCCAGGAGCAAGCGGTGGAGATTCGGATTCTGGAACGACAAGGTCGCTCGATTCGGCAGATCATGAGAGAGACGGGGCTGTCGCGTAACACAGTTCGCAAGTACCTGCGTGGCGGCGGCAAGGCAACGTACGGGCCACGTGAGCCGCGGGCCTGCAAGCTCGACCCCTATAAGACCTATTTGCTTGAGCGCATCGAGCAAGCGCGGCCGGACTGGATTCCGGCGACGGTGCTGATGCGCGAGATCGGCACCATGGGCTACAGCGGCGGCATCAGTCAGCTCAAGGCGTATCTGCAGGCATTCAAGGTCGTACGCGCGGATCCGGTGGTGCGCTTTGAGACGGCGCCAGGTCAGCAGATGCAGGCGGACTTCACGACGATCCGTCGTGGTCGGGATCGGCTGCTCGCGTTCGTGGCGACGCTGGGCTTCAGTCGCGTCACATATGTGCGCTTCTCTCGCTCTGAGCTGTTTGCCGACTGGCGCGATGGATTAGTCGCCGCCTTCGACTACTTCGGTGGCGTGCCGCGTGAAGTGCTGTTCGATAACACCAAGACGGTGACCATCGAGCGTGATGGTTACGGGCCGGGGCTACACCGCTGGCATGCCGGCATGCTCGAGTTCGCGCGAGACTGTGGCTTTCAGCTGCGCGTGTGTCGGCCATACCGGGCTCGGACCAAGGGCAAAGTCGAGCGCTTCAACGGCTATCTCAAGGGCAGCTTTCTTGTGCCGCTGGCGGCAACGCTGCGCGCAGGCGGCCTTCAACTCGACGTGGGTACGGCGAACCGTGAGGTCCTGCGCTGGCTCAACGAGGTGGCCAACACGCGCATCCATGCGACGACGGGCGTCCGACCATGCGTGCGATTGACCGAGGATCAGGCTCAGCTGAGTGCGTTGCCGGCTCGCGCGATGCAAGGCGCACCGGCGATCGCACGCACTAGCCTCGTGCCCTTCGAGTCACTCCAGCATCCGCTGTCGGTGTACCAGGCACTGCTGGAGAACGCGGCATGAGCTTGCAGCAAGAACGCATCGCCGCGCTGTGCGAAGAGCTGAAGCTGCCTGTCCCGAGTACCGAGTGGTCGGCGCTCGCCCAGCGAGCCGCCGACACTCAGGCCAGCTTCGCCGACTTCCTCACCTCACTGCTCGAGACGGAGCAAGCAGCTAAAAACGAGCGTACCCGGCAGGCGCTGCTGAAGCTTGCGACCTTGCCGGTCGTGAAGACGATCGAAGGTTATGACTTCAGCTTTGCCACCGGCGCACCGAAGCAGCAGATACAGGAGCTTGCATCACTGACCTTCATCGAGCGTGCAGAGAACGTTGTGCTGCTCGGACCGTCGGGCGTTGGCAAGAGCCATCTAGCGATGGCCCTCGGCTATCGCGCCGTGATGGCGGGCATCAAGACGCGCTTCATCACGGCCGCTGATCTGATGATCCAGCTCGCCGCGGCCAAGGCGCAAGGTCGACTGAAGGGATACTTCAATCGCGCGGTTCTGGGGCCAAAGCTGCTCATCGTCGATGAGATCGGATATCTGCCGTTCGGTCGCGATGAGGCGAACCTGTTCTTCAACGTCGTCGCCAAACGCTACGAACGCGGCAGCATGATCCTCACCAGCAACTTGCCATTCACGCAATGGGCAACCGCACTGGCCGACGATCAAACGCTCACAGCGGCGCTTCTCGATCGGCTGCTCCACCACGCACACATCGTGCAGATCGCCGGCGAGAGCTATCGGCTCAAGGATAAGCGCAAGGCAGGATCGATCAAGGTGGCGAAGACTCAGTAACAGGTGCCCAGGTGGGTCAAATTTACTTCGGCGTTCTTGAGCCGGGGTGGGTCAAAATTCATTCGGCGTTGACACGCAACCGCTGGTCGCGACGATCAAGGACGGATCGAAGCAGCTGGCAGGCATCATCAAAGCCCAGCGCTTCACTCAGCTCCAAGAAGATGAATACGGACATCTGCTTCTCGCCACGAAGCAGTGAGCGAAGGTGCGTCCGGCTGATGCCGCTGACGCGGGCGATGGTCGTCTGACGAAAGCGACGATCGACGATGCGCGCGCACGATATCGGCGATCGCTTGCTTAGTGAGTTCCGCGCGGCGCTCGCGGCTCTTTTCGGGCGGCTTGATGCCGTTGTGTCTGAAAACTCCGTCGTCAGCCCGCCTCTCGATGATAGGAGTTGAGCATCCCGCCCAGTCTCTCCCGGCGCTCTACTCGACCACCTAGACGGATAGGGCGATCGGAACGCTTCAGCAGGCGATTCTGCAGTCCCTGATGATTGCGCTCTTCGTGATAGTGCGCTAGGTATTGCGTCAGTGCGCGTTCAAGCGATGATCGACTGAAGAAGACCTGAGGTACTCGATCGCCTCAAGCTGCCGACGGTTGATCCAGCCAGCGAGCAGCGTCAGGAGAAATTGCAGCGGCTGGATGGAATGCAACATCCGACCAAGTACGGCCAGTTGCAGTCCGTCGGACGCGCTGATTGTCGTATCCCCGATCCAAAACAAAGTCGTTCGAGTTATTGGACAATGCGCGCCCGACGCTGGAACCGATGTGAGTGAGTATGGACTCGCCATCGATGCTCATTCACCTCGTCGCTGTTGTCAGGTTAACGAGAAGACGCTGCGACTACCGGCTTTTTCTGCGGATGAACCAGATGCGCCTGCGTAAAGGTCAGCTCCACAGCCGATGAGATTGCGGTGTTCCGACCCGTTTTCGGGTCGGGATACGCGTCCGCCAGCCGGCGCAGAGCCTTGTGCAGAGATGCAGCTGCCAACTGCCCGTAGCTCTGGTGATGCGTCGCCCAGTTGGTATTTAGCTGATGGCTGAAGCTCTCGATGTCGGTATAGCCGCCGAGAAATCCCTTTGCCACCTGCTCGGTCAGATCGAGCTGCAGCCTGGCGTCGCGAATCATGTAGTAGCCGCTGGCCACTCCGGGCTGCGTATTCGGCCACTTGAGCCAGTCGATCGGCTCGGTGGTCAGCACGCCGTCCACGATCCTGCCCTTGAGCTGCGAGACGAAGCTCTGTCCCCAACGGACATCGATCGTTTGTGTCGCGCCGGGAGTGAAAGCGGTGCCCGTGCCGTCTCTTTGCAGATCGTCGATGCCACGATACGTGGTCACGATCACGTCATTGTCATTGACCAGATCGTCCACCCCCGACAGCTCGATGATCCAACGGTTATAGGCGTTGCCATACATGTCATCGGTGTCGAAAAACGAGACCACGCCGTTCATGCGGTAAGCACCGATACAACCGATGGCGCGGTACAGCTGGTTGTCGACTCCCTTCACCCCTTCAGGACTTTGAAAGTCGTTCGGGCCGATCTTGCCGTCGAGATTGAGCCCGTAAGAGATCGTTCCCTGCGCCTCGTGGAACGGGAATGGATCCTTGACCGATGCATCATGGAACGCATCCCCCTCGCGCTTCAGGCGCGTTTCCATTTCCGTGTAGGTCTTTCGGTTGGAGTTGGGGAACGCCAGCTCGAACTGCTCGCGAGGTCCCAGATTGAAGCCCTGAGGACACTCGGTCTTGCCGGTCTCGGTCTCGTAAACGGCCCAGCGCCTCTCCGTCATGACGTACCCGATGCGGCCGCCCTGCAGTGCCTGCGCCATGGCCGGCGCTCCGGCAGTGAGCGCAGCTAACGTCAATGTTCCGGCGCTGGCCAACCAACGGGCCGACCTGGAACGCCCTGGTGTCGTATGTGGAAGCTGTTGCTTCATTAGGTCACCTGTCGCCTGTCAAATGGGATAGCTGCCGGGATCAGAACCGACGGAACGCATTGCTCTGAAAAATATCTCTGAACATGAACGCCTTGAAACCATTGCGCCGTCCAGTGAACTCGCCGTATCCATCGGCGTTGGTGACGCCGGGTCGATCGTCACCGCTGTAGGTGTAGACCGGGCGGCCGCGATAGGCCCAGACATTCAAAGCCTCTTGACCCGGCTGGGCACGGTGCCCGGTGTTGGGGTCGATGGCCATGATGCTCCAGAGCCGTCCCGCCGCCTTCGCACCGGGCTCTGCCACCACATAGGGGAAGTTCTCCCGGCAGCGCTTCGCATCGCCACCGCCGCAGATCGCCAGGCGGTAGGCCTGGGTCGAGTCCGGATTGTCGCAAGCGAGCTGCGCGAACGAGTCGTCTCTGCAGTTGTATAGATAGATGGTCCTGCCGCGCGAATCCGCCAGCACTTCGCCGCCTGCTTCCACGTCCTGCACGGTGAAGCCTTCCGGCGGCGCCTCGGTGCGTTGGGTATAAACATTGTGCCAGCCTGGAACATCGGCGCCCCAGAAGCTCTGCAGCCCACGATCGTAGTTATAGGTATAAAGCGGCTTGCCGCGGAACGCCCATTGATTGACGCCGGTGGCGCGCTTGACGATCGTCCAGCCGTCGCGTTCGGTCACCACCTGGGGCGCGGTGACAGGAGTCCACTCCGCCAGGCACTTCTTATAACAATTGGAAACATTGTGGCCATCCCCGTCCCAGGTGTAGACGGAGTAGCGATCTTTATCGACCAGCAGTCTGCCGCTGGTGGACTGCAGCACCAGAAACTCGGGAGGCACTGCGGGCGCCGGGCCGATGGGCTCACGCACCACGCCGCCGTCGCCGGATCTTTCGATCTTCGACCCACCTCGTACATCGCCCGATTGTTCATCCAGAACAGAGGTGTACACGGGGTAGCCCTTGTAGGCCCACTGCGGGGTCCCGTCGGCGCGCTCGATGATCGTCCATTTGCCCACTTCCTTGGCATCCTTGGGCGCAATCACTGGCGGCCAGAGCGCGGCGCAGCTGGGACGCTTATCCAGATCGGGCAGGAGCAAGCCGGCCGGGTACGGACTCATCAGACCCGCGGACACCTGCAACACCTCATCGGTGCAATTCGAAGTCCTGCCTTCTCGATCGCCGGTCGCGCCATTGCGCAACGAATGCAAGGGCCACGTATACAGCGTCCGCCCTTGAGCATCCGCGAATACCGGTCCTTCGAACGCAGCGACGATCACCTGAAAACCCGGCGGCAGCGGCTCTTCGCGATAGATCTCGAGCTCCGAGTTCTCCGGCGGCTGCCAATACTTGAACGACGGGGCGTCTTTGGCGCCCTTGCCCGTTGACTTCGCATCGCTTGCCAGCGGCGCCAGGGCCACGAACGTCGTGGCTGTCACCATCAGAGCCCCGCTCAAGCCGGTCGATAAAGTCCGAAACAATGTCTGCGCCAATCGCATAAATATTCGATCCTGGATCTTCGAGAACATCAAGAGCACACGGGACAACTACCATCCGCGCAGCGGTTCAATCCAACGTTGCGTTCACACGAGAATCTCGTGCATCACCTCCGAGGTCTCGTTGCTCAACGTACCCCACGAAGGCAGATCGACCCCCATGAGTCGCAACGCCGTGTAGCCGATCCTGGTGGGAGATGCGCCCTTCATGTCGATATGGATGCCGGATTTGACCCGACCGCCGGCTCGACCCGCGGTGAATATGGGCATGCCATCGACGGCATGAGTCTTTGCGTATCCCACATCGGTGTTGGCATAGATGAGGACGTTGTCCAGCAGTGTGCCGTCACCTTCCCGGACCTTGGCGAACGCTTGAACGAAGTCCGCCCAGGCCTCCATGGAACGGCGCGTGAACCAGGATGCATTGACCTGATAGCCGAGCACCGGGTCGGTTGGATCTTCGTGCGTACAGGTGTGGTGCGGCTGCGGAAATCCGACTTTCACCAGCGCAGAAAACGGCGCCGAATACGCCATGTTGAAGACACGTGTCTGGTCACAGGCCACGGCCATGACCATGAGCTCGGTCATCATGCGATGACGCGCGTTGACCGCATCGATGTCCTTGCCCATGGCGGGATCCGCAGCGATCTTGCCCGGCGCCTTGCAGGCGGCGATCGGCTCGGGCTTGGTCAGACGCTGGCCGAACTGATTCTCAAGCTGCCGCAGGCCGGTGAAGTACTGATCGATACGTGCGCGATCCGCCGCGCCCACCGACTTCATCAACGTGTTCGTCTGGTCCATCACCGCGGACAGCACGCTCTTGCGAACCATGACTTTCGGATCGGGTGTAAACGAGGAGACGTTTGGATCCTGGAACTCCGGTCCGAACAAACGCGTGTAGAACTTCACCGGCGACCATTCCGCCGGATTCGGGGTCGCGCTGTTCGCATAGCTGAACGTGTTGGTGGTATCGGCGCTCGCAGTCGCGGTCAGCGATCGGAAGCGTGTGGTCCGCCCGATCCGATTGGCGATGGTGGTGTCGATCGTCTCCGAAGGTACTCCCCCGGTCGGCGCGATACCGCATCGTGCGACGACCCAACCGGAGAAGTGATTCTTGTTCGGCGCGGAGTCCAGGATGGCCGTGGTGTTCGAGAAGAAATTGATGTGATCGCGAACCTTCGCCCACGAAGCGATCTCCTCGGGCAGGTCGTAATTGCGGCCGACCTTCTTCGGCACAAAGATCTTGGAGGTGCCGCCGCAGCCGAAACCCCAAGTGCCGAACCGGGTCGGCATCGGCGCGCCGGAGGCGAGCGCGGTGCCGCTGTCGTTGAGAAGACAATCGAGCAAGGGCAAAGCGACCGTGACCACACCGCCATTCAGCATGCCTTTGAGGACCCGGCGTCTATCCCACTTTTTCATGACATCTCCCGCTCTTTCGCTACCTGCTTTCGCAAGCTTCTCGACGATTTGATGCTTGATGTTCGGCAGCTGCGCGGCTACCCGACATCGCTTTTCGCAACGTCCGATGTAGCAGTAACCTGTTCTTCGCTGACTGGCGCCTGCTCACCCGCGGCGGAACTCTCCGCCGGCTTGATCCGCGCGAAAGCATCGCTGAGCGTGATCATGCGCAACAAGTCGTGCAGCCGGTATCCATCGGCAGCAAAGCGCTCGTTCAAATAGGTGATGAGATTGCGGTCGGTCCGGGCCGGCGCTCCACCGACACCGTAACTATATGCCCGCTGCACCAGGCAGCGCGGTACGTTGGAATTGTCCCGCAACGCTTGCGCCAGCCCCGCGGCGTCGTTGTATTTCACGCCATCGAGCTCACCCGTGGTGTCGATCGGCGTACCGTTCTCCTCGAGCTGGATGCTGCCCTCGCCGTTGAAGTTCTCCAGCGCCAGGCCGATGGGATCCATGATCTTGTGACAACCGGCGCACGAAGCGTTCTCGGCGTGCGCGTTCACGCGATCGCGCTGGGTGGGGTAATGAGAATCTGGATTGTTGACGATCGAAAAATCGACGTCGGCTGGCGGCTCGGGCACGTGCTGGCAAAGCAGCACCTCACGCAACGCCATGCCTCGCAAAGTCGGCGAGCTCCGACCGGGATGCGCATGCAGCGACAAGAAACTGATCTGCGTCGCGAGGCCCACCCGCAGGCCGTCGGCGGGCAGCGTGTACGGCGTCCAGCCCGGTGTCGCCGGGGTCTGGTGCAGAACGGCCAACGCCGGCGTCATGAACGTCGAGCGGCTCGTGAACAGATCGCGGTAGTCCTGTTTCTCTTCCACCAGGTGATGAATCACGGTGCGCAGCGTCTGCTCCCGAGCGGCCTCCGCGGTCACGGTGGTGAAGTTCGGATAGATGGTCGGATCCTTGGTCACGGTCCGGAATGCGTCGAACTCGAACATGTCGTCGAAGAACGCGCGCATGCCATCCTGCAGCCGTGGACTTTCCAACATCTTCTCCACGATTCGGGCTCGACCCTTCCGGGTCTGCAACTCGCCGCTTTCGGCGGCCGCGAGCAGATCTTCATCCGGCCCGGAATCCCACAGGAAATAGCTCAGCCTGGACGCCAGGGAGTACGCATCCAGGCGCTGGCGCCCGGGCGCATCCGGATCCGGCTCGGAGTGTTCCACGATGAACAGCACCTCGGGACTGAGCAGCATTGCTTCCAGCGCCGTTTCCAGGCCCGCATAGAAATCCTTGAGCGATGTGGCGCCTTCACCGGCGCTCGTGACGAAGGCGCTGAGCTCGGCGTCATGCAACGCGCGTCGATACAGCAGACGCCCGACCTTCGACAGGAACTTGCTCGCACAGGCGTCGTCCGGAGCATCTTCGGAGCGGGGTTTGCACGGAATCGTGAAATCGCGATGGATGGGATCCACCACCTGCGCGGCTACGCTTGCGCCGGCGCTCTGGAACTGCTCGAGCTGGGAGCTGCTGATACCTGCGATCGCCGCGCCGTTGGCAAGCAGGCCATCGGTGCGCTCGAACGGGGGAAATTGCAGCTGCAGCTCGATGCCGGGCCCGAAGATGTAGCGAATCGAATTGAGGTACTGCTCGGTGGTCACGAGCGAGACACGAGGTTCGGTGCCGGTACTGTCGGGCTCGGGAGTGCGCGAACAGCCCGTCAAAGCAGTCACCGCCAGCAAGCCGGCGATGCCAGCGCCCAGCCAGGATGCTGCTTGCTCCGGACGCACCGATCCAGATTTGCCGTTAATCGAGAGCATCTGCTCGTCTCCCCCCGGACTCGATCGATTCTCTTTTGTCGAGAGTATCAGAGCGTGTTCAGGCTAGTAGTTGACAAAAATTTGATAACTGTTGCCGCCACCTACTGACGCCGCGTGCGGTTGGCCGACGCTGTCGTCGGATCCAACACCCGTCGTTTTCGATCACGCTGGCGTGCGCCATCTCGCTCGTCGTTCTGGCCGATCAGCGCCGCGCCGTCGACGTCTTTCGAGCGATCGCCTCGGTGATCGCCTCGGCGGTCACTTTCGCGCGGTAGTCGGTGAGCTTCTGCCCCCAGCGCAGAGCCCATCCCTTGTCGGCGAGCGAAACTCCGTCGATGCTCGCCTTGTCGGCCTTCACTCGCTGGCTCCAGCGCAGCATGTCCGGATCGGAGAGCATCATGATCAAGCCCACGGTGGGATCGTCATGCTGTCTCTTATACACATCTGACGCTGC